>JBGSLP010000512.1:0-12471 GCA_041740655.1 Alphaproteobacteria bacterium | reverse complement strand
GTCAAGGCAGAGGCGGCATTCACGCAGTTGCTGCAGAAAGTCAAAGTCGGCGTCGAGATGATCGAGGAAATGATGTCCGAGCGGCAGGAGGAGCGCACCGAAGCGGGCGTCGAGCAGCCAAGACATACATATGGCTTATCGGCAAGTTCTGTCGTGGAAACGGAAACGCCGAGCAAGGCGCAGAACACCCTGCAGGCGCAAGACCTCGATCCGGTCTGGAGCGGTCCCGTCCAACAGCCTCGCTGACTCGCTTTTTTGAAGTGAAATCAGGGTAATTCCGGCTGCCGATTCGCCAGCCGGCCGGTCAGAAACGCATATTTGCGAGGCGGCTACAAACGCCATCGCAAAACCCTGAAAATATATTTTAAAATCCGCTACTTGATATGACTGTTCACAATTCCGATTTCTGCTCATTCACAACGCAAAAAAGGCTTTACATGCCCAGTCATTAGCCCTATTGCCACCACTGCCTGCGGCGGCTCTACAATCGTCCGCATCGGATCAACTTTCTTTTGTGAGGTCCTATGGGATGGATAAATTCGAATCCGCCGCGGAGCTTGTCCGCTCACTTCCGTTAGAGAAGCCTGTTATTGGTCTTCGCCCTCACGCTGCTCACCGGGCCGCGCGCTGGTTTCTCGATAACTTCCCCGGTGAAGTTCTCTATGCGCTGAAAGCGAACAGCTCGCCCGAAATCGTGCAAACCTTGTACGACGCAGGTGTCCGTCATTTCGACGTCGCCTCCCTGCCTGAAGTTCATCAGGCGGCTGCCTTGCCTGGCGCGCACGTTCACGTGATGCACCCGGTCAAATCCCGACGCTTGATAGCAGAGGCTTACCACGACTTCGGCGTGCGCACCTTCGCGCTCGATTCCGAGGAAGAACTGGAAAAAATCCTGGCCGAGACTGACAACGCCAAGGATTTGACGCTGATGGTTCGCTTGGCGTGCCCGTCTAACTACAGTCAGGTGTCGCTGGAAGGAAAGTTCGGCATTTCATGGCATAAGTCGCCGGAATTGCTCCGCAAGGCTCGCTTTGCATCCGACCGTTTCGGCGTCACCTTCCATGTCGGGAGCCAAGCGATGTCGCCTATGGCCTACGGACAGGCTCTTCGCTCCGTGTCGCAGCACATCGTGCAAGCGGCGGTGACGGTGGACGTGGTGGATTGCGGCGGCGGTTTTCCGTCTCGCTACCCCGATCTGAGCCCACCTCCGCTTTCGGACTATGTGACGACAATCGCGGAAGCGTTCGAGGACATGACCGTCAGCTATTCGGCGGAGTTGTGGTGCGAGCCGGGCCGTTCGCTTGTCGCGGAATCGGAGTCGGTCATCATGCGCGTCGAAGCTCGCAAAGGCTCGACGCTTTATGTGAACGACGGGGCATTCGGCACGCTGTTCGACGCGGCGCTCTTGAAATTCGTATTCCCGGCAAAGGCAATCGCCAAACCTGGCACGGATTTCGATGGCGATCTCGTTGAGTTCGACCTCTATGGTCCAACATGCGACAGCTTCGACTACATGCCAGGGCCTTTCATGCTGCCCGCTGATGTAGCCGAGGGCGATTTTGTCGAAGTCGGCAACATTGGAGCGTACGGTCGCGCAATCGCCGGCAACTTCAACGGCTTCGGCTACTACGATCATGCCGTGCTTGCCGACGAGCCGATGTTGACGATGTATGACAGCGTTGCGGAGGCCACAGCCGAAGTTGTAGCGCTTCACAACTAGCGCAAATGAGCGTGCGTTACGGCGGACGCCTCATTCAAGAATTATCATGGCCGGGCTTGACCCGGCCATCCAGACCTTTCAATTAAACGACGTATTTACGGATCACCGGCTCAAGGCCGGTGATGACATGTATTGGAGAATTGATGACCGCGCTTGCGTTTCGCGCACCCGAAAAGGGCTTTCTGGCTCTTCCCGCTCACGATGCGGGGCCGGCTGAGCACGCTCGCGCGGTCATCATCCCCTTTGGCCTCGAGGCCACCGTCAGTTACGGCGGCGGCACTGCGTCCGGCCCCGAGGCGATAATCGAGGCAAGCTCCGAACTCGAGTTTTTCGATGAGGAGTTTTGGCTTGAGCCGTTCCGCGAAATCGGCGTCGCCACGCTGGATACGGCAGCCCCGAGCCTCGACGTAGAAATGGCTCTCTCCGAAATCGCTGCCCTGACGGGCGCCGTTCTCGACAAAGGCAAGTTCCCTCTCGTGCTGGGCGGCGAGCACTCGTTGACCGCCGGCGCCATACGACCCTTCGCAGAAAAATACCTGGATCTCGTCATCCTGCAATTCGACGCGCATTCAGACCTTCGCGAGGAGTATTCCGGTTCGCGTTATTCGCACGCCTGCGCGATGCGGCGCGCTCTGGATTATCCGCATGTTTCCCTCGTCTCCGTAGGGCTTCGGGGAACGGGCGCGGAGGAAATTCCGTTTCTCGAGGCGAACCGGCATCGCATCCATACGCAGTGGGCCAAGGACAAGCGCCGCTGGAGCATCAATGATATTGTGAAACCGCTTGCCGGTCGGCCAATCTACCTCACCTTCGATGTAGACGGATTTGACGCAAGCCTCATGCCCGCCACCGGCACTCCGCAACCCGGCGGACTGTTTTACGACGAGGCGATCGACATTATCCGCGCCGCCGCCTCGGTCGGCACGATCGTTGGCGCCGATGTTGTTGAATTGGCGCCGATCGCCGGGTTGCATGCGTGCGATTTCACCGCCGCGAAACTGGTTTATAAAATCCTGACTCTCGCGCTACTCGACCGTGCGCCATCCTAAATTCCCTCGGGATTGAATCCAGCCTATTTCTCCCCATTTCAGCGCAACGAATTATCAACCATGCGCGCCACGGGCATGGGCAGGTCGGGGATCACACATATGGACTTCATAAATCTCAGCCTGAACGGCGACGCTAGCCCTCACTATTCCCGATCCGGCCCGCCCGATGATAGTGAGCCGCTCGACGCTTATTCGAGAACCGTTACCGGCGTGGTTGAACGTGTCGGCGGGGCGCTCGTCGGCATACAGCGGCTGAGGCGGAATTCACGGGCCTCCGAACTACAGCCCGAAGGCGCCGGGTCCGGCATCATCATAACGCCTGACGGGTATGTGCTGACCAACCATCATGTCGTTGCGGGCGCCACTAGCCTTGAAGTTCTGATGTCCGATGGCAGTGCGGCGAAAGCCGAGAAGGTCGGCGAAGACCCGGACAATGACCTTGCGCTGCTGCGCGTGCATCGGGGCGGCCTGCCCTGCGTTGAACTCGCGGATTCCAGCGTGTTGCGGCAGGGCCAGCTCGTGGTGGCAATCGGCAATCCATTCGGTTTGCAGGCGACGGTCACGGCTGGCGTCGTCAGCGCGTTGAGCCGCACCCTGCGCGCCACGAACGGCCGCCTGATCGAGGATGTCATCCAGACCGATGCGGCGCTCAATCCGGGCAACTCGGGCGGCGCGCTGCTCGACAGCCTTGGACGAGTGATCGGCGTGAATACGGCGATCATCGCAGGCGCGCACGGAACCGGGTTCGCCGTGCCGGTTAATACCGCAAAGCGTGTCATTCCGGAAATCCTGCGTTACGGGCGCATGCAGCGCGGATATCTTGGGCTCGCTGGCCAGACCGTGCAGTTTTCGCGAGCGGCGGCGGCTCGGTTCGGCGTTTCCAAGGCATCAGGCGTGCAGATCGTGCAGTGCGTGCCGAATGGCCCCGCAGCGCTGGCGGGCATTATCGCGGGCGATGTGATCCTGTCGCTGGATGGGCGGGATGCGTCGAGCGTCGATGACTTGTACAAAAGCCTTGGCCGCGATGCCGTCGGTCGCACACTGGCGGCGCGGGTGCTGCGGCGCGGCGAGATCATCACCGTGCCGATGAAAGTGCTTGAACGCCCGAATTCATAGGCAACGCGGTTTCCGCCGCGTCGCCTATTGAGCGATCAGCTTTTTTCGTCGAACACGCCTTCCAGCAGGTAGTGCTGGATCTTATGACGATTGGCGATCAACTCATCCACGGTCGGCTTGCCGTTGAGCGCATTGGAGATGGCGAGTTTCGTTGCTTCATAGTTGCAGCGATAAAGGTCTTTCTTGTCGAGGTTCGGATCGGTCGCCGCACGCGGGTCGAGCCACACCATGATGATCATGCACAGCTCGTCGGCCTGATCCTTCGGAAGCACGCCTTCGATGAGGCAATCCACAATAGCGTCCGCCATGGCCGCCTGAATGACGCCGCCGAGCAGCTCCACATACTCCTCGGACTGCACGGAATATTTGGTGGTCATCATGGTCATGGGGCGGACCATCTGGTTGCAGTCGCGGACGACCAGCATGCGGGGATGACCGATGACCTGCCCTGTCATGCCAGCGAACACCGCGCCGACCGGGCCGCGTATGGAGCCGATCAGCACCTCCGGCATGGCGTCGGTGAATTGTCCATCGGCGGCGAGCACGCTGGCTTCTCCGGTTTTCATCCAGATGTCGGTCATGTGATCGTTCCTTTTAAGAATTGGCGCTTATCTCGATCGTCGATATGCGGTACCTATGCCAATGCGAACACGCATTCGCAATGTCTGAAACTCATGATTGATGCTAGATCGCGGAAAACCTTGTGAAATTATCTAAAAAAATCGAGAAGAGCGACTTACCGGAAAGCCCGTGCATAGCGGTTTGTCAGCTTGATGAGGCCACGGGGTTTTGTTCCGGTTGCGCCCGCACTCTTGACGAAATCGCCAGATGGGGCAGTGCGTCCGCAGCTGAACGACGCGCTATTCTTGACGCCCTGCCCGATCGATGGGCGGTTCTGCCTCCGCAGGACTTTTCGCTTTAGGGCGCCGCAAAAGTCAGTAGACGCCCTTTGATGATGCTATCGCAACAGCCACTGCTTAAGCGTATCGATCTTCACTTTCGCCGTGTCCACACCGTTGTCGAGCGCCCTCATATACCAATCGAACGCCTGCGCAGGGTCAGGTTTGCCTGTTTTCACCTGCAATTGCTCGAAATAGCTCGGATCGTAAGAGCGGCCCATGGCAAGCGATGCGTCCGGATCGCCGAGTTGCGCTGCGCTGTCGTATAACTTACGCGCGCTTACGATGTCCCCATCGCGCATCAGGCGGTTGCCCTCTCGGATAAACTGCTGGCTCTTTTGCGGGTCGGACGAGGCTCGTGAAGGCCTTGGCAGAGCGGCGATCCGCAAATTTGAATTCGCTTCCTCGACCGCCTCTCTGGATATGCCCTCGGATGCGGTTGCTGGCTGCTGCTGGCTCACGCTTGCAGTTGGCTCCTCGACTCTGGCTGGCGCAGGCGCGCCCTCTGATCGCGCAGGCTCCGCGCGATTGGCGCCGCTTAATTGCAGAGCGGCGAGCGCCGTCTGCACCGCTTCGTCGGAAATTTTATCGCGAATGTCGCCGGTAACCGTCAGCGCGAAGCGCCTGGACTCGGAAACCGGCGTACGCGCGTCGGATTGCATCACCTGAGCCTCAAGCTCGTAGGCCCCCGATTGTGATCCCTGAAACGTAATCTGAAGTCCGTTGAGGCGTTGCGGAGGCAGCAGCCAGGTTCCGCCGCCAACATCTATGCCTGCAGACAAGCGCGCGTCGTCAGGCACGCCTTTGACGCTGATCAGCACGTTGTCGGATTGATACCTGCCAGCCACGCTGATGTTGAGCGGCACGGCGCCCGGCACTGCCCCGTAAGCATCCAATGCGGCGAGCGACCCATCTGGCGCGGCGGCCGGCGCAAGATTTGCGACCTGCGTTCCGCCGCTAGCCGACGTATCGAGACGAGCAACCGATTTCTCCTGGCTGTTGACCCCGCCGTCCCTCGTTGCCTGCTGGGGCGCGCTTCCAAACGATGCCTCGTTCCGGCTGCTATCGGGCTTGTTCACCACGGAGTTAAAGACGAAAACCGACATGATGCCCGCAAGCGCAATACCGCCAATGAGCCCAAGGCCAGCAGCCCCGAGCATCCGGCTGCTGTCGGTTTCCTGCTGGCTGGCGACCACAGGCGCCACGACCGGATTGCGTCCAGACTCAGCGCGCAATTCCGACCTCTCCGGCGCAGGACCAGCTTCTCCCGAAAATGACGGAGGCTGCTTTGCCGCGGGTTCTTCAGTCAGTTTACGGGCGAGAGGCTCGCGAAGCGAGGCGCCACGATAATATGGCGATTCCTGACTGGAGCTGGCATAAGGAGAAGCCGCGATGGGAGGCGCTTCCCTATCGGCACGGCTTGCAGCGTCCTCCTCGTCAGCATAAGGCGTGTCACGACGGTGACGCTCGACGGAATCCAGCAGTCCATCGAGTGCATGCACGGGAGCAGGTCGCGACCGAGCCACCGGCGCCTGATCCTGATTGTAGAGGTAACTAAGGACAGCTTCCGTCGTGTTCTCGTCAAGCTCTGCAGCAGAAACCGGCTTCGATTCAATCACTTCCCCGTCGATTTCTTGCCAGGTATCCGCCAAACCGGACGTTTCATACCGATCCCATGCAACGTTTGAAACCGGGGCAGGCAGTGTCAGGCGCGAGTTTTCCTCGAACGCCTCATCATTTGATCCGTCGGTTTCGGGGCCGTAAACATTGCGCAGCGCATTCTGAACGGCGTCAGCCAATGTCCCGATATGTTCATTCTGCTCGGGGGTCGCGTCGTATGGCTCGTCTGGAGCGAGGGTCAGGCCAGCGTTTGCATAACGATCGGTGTCGAACTGAAAGGGGTTGGTGAGCGCAATTTCGTCGGTCGACTCCGTTACGAGAGCCAATTCCTCGCGCTCTGCTCCCGGCAGATCGAGAACTCCAAAACTGTTTCCACCGAAAAAGTAATCATCGCCGGACGATGCGTCTTCGCTCGCGACCTCCAGGGTTTCCGACGGCTTGTCGATCTCGGGGCCGAAGACATCCTCGGCAAACGGATCGCGACCAAGCTCATCCTCGGCGTTGTTCTTGCCCAGAAAATCGGCAAGCGAGATGAGCGAAGCGGTCTTTTCCTCAACAAGCAAATCATCGCCCGGAGAAGCGTCCAAGCTTTCTTCCTCGATATTTTCGGCGTCCGAGGGAGGCGCGCTTTCAACTGGCGTTGGCTGTTCTTGGTTTGATGGATTTAAGCGAGATACTTCAAAATCGGGAATATTGGGGCGGCCATACAGTTCATCGAGATTGTCAGTCGCCTGCTTTTCATCCGGAGCCGCATCGCTTTCGACGGTTTCCTGCGGATCCTCATCCAGCTTGTTGTCGCTATCTGCGTCTCTTTTAGTGATGTCAAACATGGAAGCCATCAAAGCATCCTCAAACTTTCGAGTTCTACGCTAAACACAGTCCCCGCCAGATGCATCCGGTTTCGGCCCGCTGCTGGGAGCCTTGCTATCGTTACATTTTGATAGCCCTGATGCCGGAGCCGGGCAATGAAAAATCATCACCCCTAGCTCTCTACTGGCTTTGCTTTTCATACCACCGTACGAATTGGTTAAATAATTCCTCGCGATTGCCGGGAGCGCTTGTCCCTTGCGTTTCCAGAAACTGCTTGAGCATCGCTCGCACCTGCTCCGGGTTTTGCCCGGCGGCGGACAGGGTTGTCTGCCCGGCTGCGGCGGCAGTGACCTTCGCCGCGTTCGCTTCAGCGGCGGCGATGCGAGTCGCATTGGCGTCAATCCAGGCCTGCGCCGCCGGAAAGCGTGTCCAGCCCGAGATGGGGGACGCCAGGTTCACTTCTTTCCACTTCTCGTGATATTCATCCGTTTTCAGCTTGGGGATCGTTTCGAATAATTTGCCGGCAAACGCGCCTATCCGCCTGAACTGCTCGGAATTGCTTTTGTGCCCGGCCATGACGAGCACCGAACTCACTGCAACTGTGCTAACGGTTTCGTCCGGCGCAACGAGGTTCGGATAATCGTCGTTGGTCATGATGCCGGGCAGATAGTCCTGCTGTAGCTGGTCCGTGTAATCGATATCGAGGAAATGGACGCGATCCTTGTAATTTATGCCCTGAAATATCCTGGACGGTTTGCCGCCGACGTAAAATGCGGCGTCGATTTCGCCCGCTTTCAGCTTTTCAAGCGATTCAATCTGGTCGAGATAAACCGGCTGCACCTTGATGTTGTTCGCGCTGAAGATGATCTCGGCCGTGAGCGCGGCACCGCTTTCCCTCGGTCCGAAATTGACCTTCCTGCCTTCAAGATCGGCAAGGCATGTGAACTGCATTTTCGAGAGCAGGTGCACTTCCTGACTGAATAACTTCGTAATGTACTGGAGTTTATTCTCGATCAGTTTGATTTTTTGATTTTTCTTGAATTGGGAGAGCACATCATACTGGATAATGGCGGCGTCCATTGTCCTGATCCTGAGCAGGTCGCCTATGTTCTGGATCGAACCCTGCCCAACCATTGGAATGACGCGCAAACCTGACCCGTCATTCACCAGACGCGCCAATTCTGAGACGACACGCGCTTCCGTGCTGTCGATATCTCCGGTTGCGATCATGATGTTAGCGGGAGTCGGAGCCTGAACGGGAGCGGCGGGCGGGCGCGGCGATTGTTGAGCAAGCGCCTGAGCAAATGCGCCATTGCTGAACGTCAGAAGTAAAATCGCCAAAATTGGCTGATAGTTAAAGGCCACTCTGTCTGCTCCCTAAGTCCTTTTCGCGGGGTGACGCTCTGCGGCAGAACTCAATAACATATAAACCGGCCCGCGGATCAAACGCAAACATAGCCACACTAGCGTTACGACGCGATCTTGACGAAAAAATGAGTATCGTCGCAAGTGAAGGTATCCATTAGTATGAAAATAGCTAATAAATCCCTTTCCAATAAAACAGTCAGCACGCCGCCGGGCGAACGAATCTACGCAATTGGGGATATTCACGGATGCGCAGACCTTCTTTCCATTCTTATTGAAAAAATGCTGCTCGACGATGCCAAGGCGGACGCCGACAGCAAGCCGAGATTCGTGTTTCTCGGGGATTACATAGACCGGGGTCCTGCGAGCAAGGGCGTCATCGACCTGCTCCTGAGCTTCTCTAAAATCATGCCTGACACCGTTTTTCTCAACGGAAATCATGAGGTTCTCATGACCCGATTTTTCGAGAATAGCGATTACCTGAAGGATTGGGGGCCGAATGGCGGAATCGAAACGCTGGCCTCATATGGCGCCCTCGATCTGACTGCGAGGCGGGATCGCCTGAACTCGGCGACCATCCGGGTGGACATGCTGAGCAAAATGCCGCTCGCCCATCAGCAGTTTTTTGCGGGTTTGAGAACCAGCGTGACCATCGGCGATTATTTTTTTGCACATGCGGGCGTGCGGCCGGGCGTGCCTCTAGAACAGCAACATGAGAACGATCTGCTGTGGATACGCGGCCAGTTTCTGGACTACGATGGTGATTTTGGGAAGGTTGTCGTGCATGGCCATACGCCATCACAGCAACCGGAAAGCCTGCCGAACCGCATTTGCGTCGATACGGGCGCTTTTTTTTCAGGGCGGCTGACAGCGGTGGTTCTGGAAGGGGCGGCGAGACGGTTCATCCAAACATGATCGGAGCGATTGAACCCGCCTAGCCGACGCGGTCGTCCATTCCGCGCAGCCGCTCCAGAAGCGTGCGCTTGGTCGACACCAACTCGCGCTCGTCGCCACCGCTGCCGGTTTCCGTTTCGCTTGGCGCGTCGGCAGAACGTGGGGCTTCGTCGTCGGACACCGCAACATCAGGTTTTTGCGGCAAGTCTGTTGATGGTTCCGAAACCGAGCTATGGCCATTTTCGGATGACGGCTTGAGCGCATCAGGCAATTTCGCGGGCTCATCCAGTATTTCGACCGGCTTGATGGGTTTCGCCGCGATTTCTTTCTCCGCCACGGCCTCAGGTGCAACCTTGGGCGATTGCTTCGTCAAGCCACTGACGTCAAAAAGCGCCCGAAGCGATTTCTCCGCCCGGGGCTGAAGATTTACGACAGTTTCCCCGCGCTCTCCGCTTACCGGAGGAGAGGGCTCGATGCGCGGCTCTGCATCGCCGCTGTCGAAAACATCCTGAGCCTCGCGCTGTAGAATGGGCGCAATGAGCGAGGATGCGTTTTTCGGTAAAAGTTCGACCTTCCCAGCAGGCTCGACGTCCTTGTGCGCCGCCGCAACTTCTATCGGCTCAATTGCCACCTCTCGAACGACGACAGCCTCACCAGACATCGGAAGCGCGGCCTCCAGCACTTCCTGCAGCGATTTGTTCGCAAGATCGTCGCCGGTATTTCTCAAACGGACGCGCTCAGATGATGGCGGCGCTTTCGGAGAGATGATCTCAACCTCGGCGACTTCGCGCTCATCCATGTTTTTCAGCCATGGCTGGGGACGCGTCAGACTGCGCTCCACATTTGGACGCCGGGTCTGGGCGCGCGGAGGCATGATCTCCATGCGTTTGTCGGCCCCTCGCAACGGCGCGTCGGCGATCTCTGCGCGCGGCCCCTCGGGAGCCGGAGAGGCTGCGATAATCTGCTCGGCAAGTTGCTGCAACTCGGCTTTGAGGAAGGTGATCTGGTTCGCTTCACGGTCATAGGCGCCGGAAAGCTGCTCGCGGAGCTTGGACAACTCAACATTGAGCCTGTCATATTCGGCGCGATATTCGTCGAGGCTCCACTGAGACGGCCGCTTTTTGAAGCGCGTGGATTTATCCGAGCCGCTCTTCTCCATCGCCTCGCGCAACCGGGTGATTTCCGCTTGCTGCAGACCCGCAGATCGCTGCGCCAGGGCGAGCGCCTCCTCGCGGCGACGAAGTTTGTTATGGAGGTCGGTAACCTCATAGGATTTTTGAGCGAGAGTTGCCTGCGACGCCGCCAGCGCATTTTCCAACTCTGGAAAGCGCTTTTTGATCGTCATCTCGAAAACTGAAGCCGCGTTACGCCGTTCGTTCAGGCTGCGCTCAAGGCTGGCGATTTCATCCTGCAGCGTCGTCACGCCCATCTGCATCCGGCTGATTTCAACGAGTTGATGCGAGGATTTCTCCCGCGACTTGCCAAGGGCGGATTCCAGACGGCGGATTTTGACGGCAAACGACGCGCGGAGCTGATCTTTTTCGGCTTCGATCTCCGAAATCGTCAGAGGCATCGTGCTCTCGATCCTGCGGCGGGTCAGCCGCACGGCGCGGCTCCAGAACGAAGGAGCGACGAGCACGAACATGAAGCACGCCAGGAAGAATCCCAGAGCGACTAGCATGAGGTACAGAATCATGACGTTCGGTTCCCTCCCGCCCGGCTCCCTCTAGCGAAACCAGTTAACCACATTAGCTGGACCGGCTTGCATGTCTATGCGGTCGTGCAACCAAAGTCATCAGGATGTTTAGGTTATAGCGCTGTGCTCATAAGCCGTCCATAGACCCCATTGTTTACCACCGAGCTAGAACGGATTCCAAGTCGGATTCCGGGTGTACTTCAAATAGCCGATATTCGCGCCGAAGCGAACGCCGACGCCCGAGCGGATGGGCGCGAGTATGACATCGCCCTGCTTTTGCAGTGTCATCCCGACGCCGCCGACGAGGTAGGCCGAGCCATCGACGCCAGCATATCGCTGGAAGAGCTGATCGGCATATGTGAGATTGTATACAAGAATCAAGGTTTTGGAACCCTCTCCACCGACGTCATAGCCGATCGAAGGGCCCTGCCAAAACACCTTGTGCTCTCCATCGAATTTTGTGAAAAGCCGTCCCTCGCCATATCGGAGGCCGGCAATAATAGCGCCTCCTGCTTCCTCACCGAGGATATAGCCGTTTGGCCGCCCCTGTTTTGAGAACGCGTATTCCACAACTTTAGCAAGATTTTTTGAAACCGCGCCGAAAAAGCGGTGACCGGCATCCAGAATTTCATCCGATGAGTAACCGTTGTCGTCGCGGTAGGCGGTCGGAGGCGGCCCGCCGCGGTCATAACCACGATCCGAGCCATATCCGGACTGCGGAGGCGGGGCGTATTCATCGCGACGGGGCTGAATCTGACGCGGCGGTTCGCGATAATCGTCCTGTCCACGCTCGTATTGCCCACGGTCGTCTTGAGTGCTTGATTGCCCGGCGCCCAGCGGCAAATACCCGCCGCCGGAATTCTGGGCCAAACGCACCACCGACGGCGTTTGCCCTACGTTTTGCGAGGCCGAAGCTTCGTTCGCCTGCAAGCCGGAAAAGCCGAAGGCCATAATGAGCACGCTGGCGATCACGCCGCCGAGAATATGCCTTATCATATTTGCACCCCAGATATATTTGCCGAGTCGACAGCCGCGAGCCGCAGCGGAAGCAACCCCGATCGTCGAGGGCTAGCAGTCAACTGCGGCGAGACACTGACAAGTTTGAGACTAAAACAGCTTCGTTACCAATTGTTCACCATAATGCCGCCAATGCAATATATCGGCGCATACTTACTTCAGGGGCGCTCGCCCCCATACGATGAAGTTTGGATTGAGGTAGTTTACCACGCGCTTGCCATAAGCCAAAGGCTCGCCGGACGGCAGCAGCACGCATCCGCCCGCCGCATTGACAACCGCATGACC
>JBGSLP010000511.1:0-1699 GCA_041740655.1 Alphaproteobacteria bacterium | reverse complement strand
CGTCGATGCGCGTCACGCCCGGTGGGGTATCGAGCGCCACTGGCCCTGCGATCAGCGTTACCCGCGCGCCTTTGGCCGCGAGCGCCGCCGCAATGGCGAAACCCTGTTTGCCTGACGAGCGATTGGCGATGTAGCGGACGGGATCGATCGGTTCATGCGTCGGCCCTGCCGTGACGATGATGTGCACGCTACGCTTTGAGCCGTTCGAGCGCCGCTGCAAAAATCGCATCGACATGCGGCAAGCGCCCCGGGCCATATTCGCCGCACGCCATGGTGCCTTCCTCAGGCTCCATTACGGTCACGCCATCGTCGCGAAGCTGCGCGACATTGCGGCGGGTGGCAGCGTGCTGCCACATGCGCACGTTCATTGCGGGGGCAACAAGCACAGGTTTGTCCGTGGCGAGCAGCAGCGTGGTGGCCAGATCATCGGCATGGCCGTGCGCCATCTTAGCCAAGATGTCCGCGGTTGCAGGCGCGACGACAAGAAGATCGGCTTCGCGGCTGAGCGCGATATGCCCGATTTTCGATTCGCGCTCGAGGTCCCACAATGTCTCGACAACGGGCTGTTCGCTAAGCGCTGCGAGCGTCATCGGCGTCATGAACTTAGCGCCGGCCTCGGTAAGCACACAGCGCACCGGCATATCGGCGCGCCGAAACAGGCGGATCAGCTCGCAGGTCTTGTACGCTGCGATCCCGCCGCTGATGATCAAAAGGATGCGTTTGCCCTGCATGGCGCTAGCTTAAAGCCCAGAAGGCGCCTGCGCCAGCCGCCGCTGCGACGAGCGCCGTCGTCACATATCCCAATATGCTACCGACGCCGCCAATGCCGACCAAACGCACTTCGGCCATGGGCGCCGTTGGCGGGGCTGCGCCCTTTTTCGGAACCAAGTCTTCGACCCGCCGAATAAGATCGGGGAGCCGCCCGAGCATCCGCAGGTTTTCCATAATGCTGTCGGCTGCAATCGCTTCGGGCCCCAATTCGCCACGCAACCAGTCGCGCACATAAGGGGCGGCGGTTTCCCACATGTTGATTTCGGGATCGAGCGCCGAGGCCACGCCTTCGACCATGACCATCGTTTTTTGCAGGAGCAACAGATGCGGCTGCGTCACCATGTCGAAATCGCGCGTGATCGCGAACAGCGAATCGAGCATGTTGCCGATCGACATGTCCTTGACCGGCAGCCCGCGCATGGGCTCGCCGACGCTGCGCAGCGCGGTCGCGAATTCCGCGACATTGTGGTGCGCGGGCACATATTGCGCTTCGAAATGGATTTCGGCGACGCGCGCGTAATTGCCGGTGATCAGGCCGAACAGGATTTCGGCGAGCCAGCGCCGCGCCTTGCGATCGATCCGGCCCATGATGCCGAAATCGATGGCAATAAGCTCGCCGTGACCGGCACTGTCGAGGCGCGCCATCAGATTGCCCTGATGCATGTCGGCGTGGAAAAAGCCTTCGGAGATGGCCTGGCGCAGGAAACCGCGAACGAGCACTTCGGCAAGGCGCTTACGGTCGATGCCGGCGGCGTCGAGCGCCTCGAGGTTCGACAATTTGATGGCGTCGATCCATTCGAGCGTCAGCACGGTGCGCGATGTCCGGCGCCAGTCGATCGATGGAATGCGGAAGCCCGGCTCGGCGGTCATGGCGGCGGCAAGTTCGGAGGCGGACGCAGCCTCACGGCGCAGGTCGAGCTCGCGCATC
>JBGSLP010000510.1:0-4321 GCA_041740655.1 Alphaproteobacteria bacterium | reverse complement strand
ACCTTCGATGCGGCATGGCAGTCCGGGCTGAAGCCGTACATGGAGCGGAAAATCGACGAGGGGGAGGCCTATACGCGCATCACGCAGCCGTTCAAAACCTTCATGCGGGCGAATGTGCGGGAGAAAGACCTCGCGCTTTTCGAGAACATCGCGCGGGAAAAGCTGAAGCTCGGCGAGAAGCCTCCCGAGGGGCCGACATCCGGCAAAGCGGCGGTCGAGGAGGAGCCGGAACTTCGAGTGCTGATACCGGCGTTCATGGTCTCCGAACTGAGGCGGGCTTTCGAGATCGGCTTCCTCATCATGCTCCCGTTTCTCGTCATCGACATGATCATCGCAACGCTCGTGATGTCGATGGGCATGATGATGCTGCCGCCGACGGTGGTGTCGTTGCCGTTCAAAATCCTGTTCTTCGTGCTCATCGACGGGTGGAACCTGCTGATTAACGGCCTCACCCGATCTTTTAATTAAATCGCTGTCTGCGGCGTAAGCTTCCGTAAGGATTTCCCGCGTAGCGTGCATCGCATGGCAGGTCGGGCCACACATGAGCGCCCGAAGGCATGACGCCGCCCCGCCATACCGGACGGCCCGGTATGTCCCCACTTAACCTTTCAGGGACATGATTCATGACCAGCATTCTGACGAACAACGCCGCCAAGGTTGCGTTGCAAACCCTAACCTCCACCATGAAAAGCCTCGACCAGACGCAGAACCGCATCTCGACCGGCCTGCGCGTCGGCGACGCCTCGGACAACGCGGCCTATTGGGCGATCGCAACGGGCATGCGCTCGGACAGTTCCTCGCTCTCCACGGTCACAGATGCGCTGAACCTCGGCGCCTCCACCATCGACGTGGCCTCGAACGGCCTCAAAAGCGCGATTGACGTGGTGACGCAGATCAAGACGAAACTGGTCGCCGCCGCGCAGCCGGGCATCGACCGCACCAAGGTGCAGTCGGAAATCTCGCAGCTGCAAAATCAGCTGAAAAGCATTTCAGACTCCGCGTCGTTCAACGGGCAGAACTGGCTGTCGATCAATTCCGCCGACGCCGGTTATAACGCCACGAAAAGCATCGTCTCGTCGTTCTCGCGCGACGCGTCGGGTGAAATCTCCATTGGCCAGATCAACATCGACACCAACGGCACCAAGCTGTTCGACACCGGCTCGCTGGATGTCGGCGATTTTGGCGCGGCTACTAACGGCGCGGGCGTCACCAACACCGCATCGGGCGCAGTTGCGGCGCAGGTTGTGACGCTGACCAGCGTTATCCGCGAGGATGCGACCAACGCCGACACGCGCACGCTAGCAATCGACTTCACTGACCTGAGCTCGACAACGGTTGCGTTCGGCACGGGCACGGCGACCGACAACCAGGCTCTGGCGTCCGGCGACCGGCTCGGCACGAGCGCCACATATGACGCCGACACCAACGTGGTGACGGTGACGAAAATCGACCTGGACGTGATCAACAGCGGGCCTGCGGCCGCGCGTTACACTTACAGCACGTTCACCATCACGAACGTAACGCTCAACAACTCGACGGGCGGCGGTCTGCTCGATGCGGCGGACACGACAACCGTTGGCACCTACACCGATGCAGGCGGCAACACCACCACTTCGGCGACCGGCACGGGGCGGTCTATTTTCAATCTCGACATTTCGGCGTTGAGCGACTCGGCGGAAGATCTTGCGACGCTGAACGCCTTCACCAAGCAGGCTGAAGCGGCGATCTCAAGCCTCACCACAGCCGCATCCGATCTGGGTTCGGCCAAATCGCGCGTTTCGATCCAGCAGTCGTTCGTGACGAGCCTGAAAAACTCCATCGACAAGGGCATTGGCGCGCTGGTCGATGCGGACATGAACGAGGAGTCGACCCGCCTTCAGGCGCTGCAAGTGCAGCAGCAGCTTGGCGTGCAGGCGCTTTCGATCGCCAACCAGTCCAGCCAGTCCATCCTGAGCCTGTTCCGGTAATCAAGCGGCTGGGATCGGAGCGGTATGGCGTTCTGATCCCAGCCTCTAACGAAATACGTTGCCGCGCGCGGCTGGCGCCCGTTGATCATTCTCACGCAAGGTTCCAGCCGCATCGTCCGTCTCGGCACTAACGGCGGGCGTTCAACGGGCATGATGGGTTCGGTACAGATCGAAAGACTTTTGAAAAGTCTGGGCAGCCTCGGTGCGAGAAGGCTTGCGGCGCTTGGCGCGATGGGCGTGCTGGTGTTCGCCGCTGTCGCAATTGGCAGCCACTATATGAGCCGTCCGCCGCATGAAACGCTTTATGTCGGACTTTCCACTCAGGATATTGGCAGGATGAGCGCGGCGCTGAACGAAGCGGGAATTATATTCGATGTCAACGCCGACAACACCGCAATCAGCGTCCGGCGGGGCGAAGCGGTGAAGGCGCGCATGTTGCTGGCTGAGAAGGGGCTGCCGGGCAGCGCCAACTCCGGCTACGAACTTTTCGACAAGCTTGGCTCTATGGGCCTGACGTCGTTCATGCAAGACGTGACGCGCGTGCGGGCGCTGGAGGGCGAAATCGCCCGCACCGTGCAGGGCATGAAGGGCGTCAAGGCGGCGCGGGTGCATATCGTGTTGCCCGACGCGGGGTCTTTCCGACGCAACCGCCAGCCGCCGTCGGCATCGGTCGTGGTGAGGACGGAAACGCCCGGAGACTTTCCCTCCGCCGAGGCGATCCGGCATCTGGTGGCTGCGGCCATTCCAAGCATGAACAGCGATCAGGTAACTGTGCTCAGCACTGACGGCGTGGTGCTTGGCTCGCCGGCCAATCCGTTCAGCGGCGGCTCAAGCGCCATGCTCGGCATCGAAAAAACGGTGGCCACCGAACTCGAGGCAAATATCCGGCGCACACTTACGCCGTATCTCGGAATGGGAAACTTCGAAATCAGCGTCGCGGCGAGGCTGAATACGGACAAACGGCAGATCAACGAAACGGCGTACGATCCGGAATCGCGCGTCGAGCGATCCGTCCGCAGCGTCAAGGAGACCGGAAGCTCGCAAAACAGCGGGCGGAACTGGACGGCAAGCGTCGAGGCCAATCTCCCCGCCGAGCAGGCGGCGGGCAAACAGGGCGAGCAATCCACCAAACAGAACGAGCGCCGCGAAGACCTGACGAACTATGAGTTGAACTCGAAAATCATCTCGACGGTGAGCGAGGGCTACCGGATCGAGCATCTCGGCGTCGCCGTCGTGGTCAATCGCAAGCGTCTGGCGGCGGTCGCGGCTAACGGTGGCGCGGGCCAAGTCACGGACGCACAACTCAAGGAGGTCGAGCGTCTCGCCGCCTCCGCAGCTGGCGTCGATGTCAAACGCGGCGATCAGGTGACTGTGGCCGCCGTGGATTTCCTCGATGATCGCGGACTGGAGCCGGTGGCGCCCCCCGGCATCGGCGCGGAATTGCTCGCGCATCTGGGCAGCGTCGTGAATGCGGCGGCTTTGCTTGGCGCGACCTTCATTCTCGTATGGTTCGGCATGCGCCCGGCGATGCAGATGATCACGGCGCTCCCCGCACCCGTGCAGGCGAGCGATGCAGCGCGGACGCTAAATCCTCCGTCATTGCCCGAAATCACGCCAGCAGCGACGGTTCAGCCTCTCAATCTCGCGGGTCGCGGATCGCAGAAGCAGTTGGAGCAGGTCATCGAGGCCAACGATGAGCATGCCGCCGCGGTGCTCAAACAATGGTTGCGCAGCTCATGAAATCATCCTCCGTAAAAGCGCACCTCGCCGATTTCTCGCGCCTGGATGACCCGCGACCGCACGCCGGTTTCAGCCAGAATAACAGCCCAGTCGACACTCCCCTTGCCGCTCTTGGCGGGCGCTCTGCGCGATCGCTGAACGCCTATGCGGAAGGCTTCGCAAACGGATCGGCGGAAACGAAAACGGCCTACGAGGCCTTGCTCGCGCAGCAGATCGAAGATTTCAAGCTGCGCCTAACGAGCGAGCGGGCGCGATGGTCTCAGGACGAGGGCGAGAAGCTCGCGGAGCTGTTCAGGGACGGTTTCCACGGCGTCCACACAAACGTCGCCAACACAACGGCGCGCGTGGTCGCTCCGTTCATGACGCAGGCGCTGGAGCAGCAGGCCGCACGCGAGTTGGCGGGCATGCTTGAAGCCGCGCTGCTGAAGGGGGCGGATTTCGAAATGCGCGGGCCGCCCGATCTGCTGGACGCGGTCAAACAGCATCTCCCCGACGACAAGGCTCGGCTCACGCTGAAGCCGGCGGAGACGTGCGATGTCGAGATCAAGGTCGACGACAGCGTGATCGAAACCTGCATCGGGCGATGGGTGGCGCAGATCAGAGAGGCGATGACA
>JBGSLP010000509.1:0-5481 GCA_041740655.1 Alphaproteobacteria bacterium | reverse complement strand
CAGCGGCGCGATATCAACCGCCGGCCAATCGCGGCTCATCAGGCCTTCACGCGCGGCGCTCGGGTCCGGCGCGGCGCGAATCATCCGCACCACTTCGTCGATGTTGGCGACAGCGATCGCCAGACCAACGAGCACGTGTGCCCGATCGCGCGCCTTGCCGAGCAGGAATTTCGTGCGCCGCGTGACGACAATTTCGCGGAACTGGCAGAACGCCTGAATAAAGTCCTTCAGGTTAAGCTGCTCCGGTCGCCCGCCATTCAGCGCAACCATGTTGGCGTTGAATGATGTCTGGAGCTGCGTAAATCGGTATAGCTGATTGAGCACGACGTCTGGCACTGCGTCGCGACGCAACTCGATGACGACGCGATAACCTTGCCGGTCCGATTCATCGCGCACATCGGAAATGCCCTCGATGCGCTTTTCCTTCACGAGCTCGGCGATTCGCTCGATCATGTGCGCCTTGTTGACCTGATACGGGATCTCCGTAACGATCAGCGCCTCGCGCTCCTTGCGGATCGTCTCCACATGCACGCGCGAGCGCATGACGATCGAGCCGCGCCCCTTGTGATAGGCCGAGCGCGCGCCTGAGCGACCAAGAATGAGCGCGCCTGTCGGAAAATCGGGCGCCGGAATAATCTCGATCAGCTCGTCAATCGTTATCTCCGGATTTTCGAGATACGCGATGCAGGCGGTAATGACCTCGACCGGATTGTGTGGCGGAATATTCGTCGCCATGCCAACGGCGATGCCCCCTGCGCCATTGATTAGCAGGTTCGGAAACCGAGCTGGCATAACGACCGGCTCTCGTTCTGAGTTGTCGTAGTTGTCCTGATAGTCGACGGTATCCTTGTCGAGGTCCTCGATCAGCGAATGGGCGACACGCTGCAAACGCACTTCAGTGTATCGCATTGCGGCGGGCGGATCGCCATCCACCGAGCCGAAATTGCCCTGCCCGTCGATGAGCGGCAGGCGCATGGAGAAATCCTGAGCCATGCGGACGAGCGCATCATAAACGGACTGGTCGCCGTGCGGATGATATTTACCGATGACATCGCCGACGACGCGCGCTGATTTACGATACGGCTTGTTCCAGTCGTATCCCTGCTCGCTCATGGAATAGAGGATGCGGCGATGAACGGGCTTCAGGCCGTCGCGCACGTCCGGAAGGGCGCGCGATACGATCACGCTCATGGCGTAATCAAGATAAGACCGTTTCATTTCGTCGGTGATGATGACCGGACGGATGTCCGAACCACCGCCCGCGCCGCCATCGCCTACGCCACTTTGTTTATCAGCCACTGCGTCTTTTCACTTATTGGATTGAGACTATGCTGGATTAAGCCCAAAAAGCCGCCATGCGCAAGGCAGGCTGCGGACTTCATGCTGCCTGACAGTGATCAGAACGGTATTTCGTCATCCAGCTCTTTGTCGAAACTGCTCGCGGGGCGCTGTTCGCTGCGGCCTCCGGCGCGTTTCGCCGCAGCGCCGCCACGGGGCGCGTCATCATATCCATCCTGCGCGCTATCGTGCATGCCCATCGCGGCGCCTGGACGCCCGTCAAGCATGGTTAGCTGACCGCCATACCCTTGCAGTACGACCTCCGTGGAATACCGCTCCTGACCCTCTTTATCCTGCCATTTGCGCGTCTGGAGCTGGCCCTCGATATAAACTTTGGAGCCCTTTTTGAGATACTGTTCGGCCACCTTGCACAACGGTTCGCTGAAAATGACCACACGATGCCATTCGGTCTTTTCGCGCCGTTCGCCGGTCGTTTTATCGCGCCAGTTTTCTGACGTCGCAATATTGAGGTTGCAGATCGGGCGCCCATCCTGCGTTCGACGGATTTCCGGGTCAGCCCCGAGATTTCCGATCAACATCACCTTGTTTACTGAGCCAGCCATATTCTCACTCCGAAATTCATCGAATCCGGACTGCAGCTTAACGCCGGAATTCGCCACTGGAGCGATGGTGAAAGATTTATCCACACCAACGCCCGATAGAATGCCCAACCATCTTGCGCATTCGTTCTCTTTCTGTTCTAATAATGTGAGTTTGGAAAGTCAAGCGAAGGTTCAGACGTTCTTTCGAACAGAAGCGGTCGCTAGGGGAAGTCGCAAGGCATAGATGTCCGAAAATTATCTAAGCGGTTCTGGGAACGTCGCGCCGACGTATATCCATCGCCAGTATTTGAAGAAAGTAGATGAGGCTTTCGACCGTAATGTTTTCGGGGTCGAAGCTGTTCAATGAGAAGAAGCCGGTCATCTGTTCGCGCACAAGCGGAGACATGTCCTTATAAAGACCCATGGACCAGCCACTGAACATCCGCTCCCGAATGTCGCTGCACGAAACGAGGTAGAGGTTCTGATGACGCGTATCCGCTGCAATACGGTTATATGTTTTGGTCACGCGGGACCGACGCCCCTCAAGCGCCTGAACGAAGTATCCGCCGTCGGAATACAGCATCCCCGTGACGTCCACCGCAGCGTTATTTCGGCGGCTGACAGTCACAATCTCACGAGCATCGAGGTCCACATTGGGGTTATGCTCGCTGAAGTAGACCAAACGACACAGATTCACCGGCACCCCGACGATTATGATGAATTATGCAATATGGCACGTATTTAATACGCCGAAACGCCTTCTCGGTTCAAAAGAAAAAGTTAAAGTTTTAAATACCTTATCAGAGGCATAATTTGCATTGGAGTTTCAATGTTTGAGCGTCCATTTTTTCACCAAGGCATGATCGAACTGCAGGAGCGGTTTGATGGTCGGCGTCTGGCTGACCGCCTTGATCAGGTCACCAAGCATTACGTCTTCAGTGACGACGACAGGCGACTGATTGAAACGTCCGCATTTTTCTTCATAGCAAGCGCCTGGGGCGATTATGTCGATTGCTCGATCAAGGCCGGTGACCCGGGCTTCGTCAAAATTACCGGAGCCAACGTTATCGAGTTTCCCGATTATGACGGCAATTCCACCTTTCGCACGCTCGGCAATATCAGCCGTAACGCCAATGTCGGGCTGTTGTTCATGCCGTTCGATGGCAAAACCCTGAAGTTGCGGGCGAACGGTCGCGCGACGATCCATGAGGATGAGGAAACCCTCTCGCGGCACTACGGCGCCAAACTCGTGGTTCGCGTCGAATGCGAGATTTATCCGAACTGCCCCCGCTACGCGCCCAATCTCGATGAGGGCAAGCCGTCCATTTATCCGCCGCGCCGAGGTGAGCCGTCGCCCGTGCCGGACTGGAAAAGGCTCGACATCGTTCGCGACGTGTTGCCCAGCGGCGACCCGCACGTCTCCGAGATCAACAAAGTGGATTAGGGTCCACAGCAACCCAATGACAGCTTCAGGACCGCCCCGCATCGCTTACCGTTCGATCCAGACCAGGCGCGCGCGCCCTGCCCGACATGGAATCGCCAGCGTCAGGAGCCAGCCGGGCGAAGAAAATTGCAGAAATCGCGCAAATCGCGCCGACAACCACAAAGGCGAGGCCAAAATCGCCGGCCTCGATGCTCGGCTCGGTCTTCAGAGCGCGAACGGTTTCAAGCACGCCCGCCCCGATCGCGACGCCCATCGAGATCGACACCTGCTGGGCGACGCTCGCGAAACTCGTGGCCCGGCTCATTGCGGCCGGTTCTATGTCGGCATAGGCGATCGCATTGATCGCGGTGAACTCGAGGCTGCGGAAAAAGCCGGCGACGAACAGCACGCAGATGATCACCCAGTGCGGGGTCTGGGCCGTGAAAAGCGCGTTAGCCGCCAGAAAGCCACCGGAGATCAGCGCCATCCAGATGAGAATCTGGCGAAAACCGAACCGGCGGATAATGGGCGCGGCAGTGGTTTTCATCAAAAGCGCGCCACCAGCGACAGCAAAGGAGATCATGCCGGAGGCGAACGGCGTGAGGCCAAACCCCAGTTGCAACATAAGCGGCAACAGGAACGGTGCCGCTCCCACCCCGACGCGGAAGAAAGAGGCGCCGATCACCGCAGCTCGAAAGGTTGGAATTTTCAGCAGATTGAGGTCGATGACCGGCGATACGGTGCGCCTTGCATGCCACACATAAAGGGCCATTGCGCCAGCGCCCATCAGCGTGATGGCGATTGCGTACTCCAGCGGAATGAGATTCTGGCCCAGCACCGCGAAGCCGAAAACCAGACCGGAAAGGCCGACGGCCGACAGCGCAAGGCCCGCTACATCGAGCGGCGGTCGCTCCGGCTCGCGAATGTCGGGGATATAGCGTGCGGCAAACGCGAGGCCGACAAGCGCGATGGGGATGTTGATGAAGAAAATCCACCGCCAGTCGAAGTATGTCGTGATGAACCCGCCGAGCGGCGGCCCCATCAGAGGACCGGTCAGCGCCGGCACTGTCAGCCAGGCGAGCGCGCCGATCATTTCGGATTTCGGCACCGAGCGCAGGATGACCAGCCGCCCGACGGGCGTCATCATCGCCCCGCCTATGCCCTGAAGGACGCGCGCCGCAACGAACTCCCACAACGTCGAGGAAAAACCGCAGGCGATCGACCCGAGCATGAATGTGGCGATGGCGGCGCAAAACACGCGCCGCGCTCCGTAGCGATCCGCCATCCAGCCGCTGATCGGGATGAATACGGCGAGGCTGAGAAGATAGGAGGTGAGCGCCAGTTTGAGGCTGAGCGGATCTTCGCGCAAATCGGCGGCGATGGCGGGCAGAGAGGTCGCGATGACCGTGCCGTCCAAATTCTCCATGAACAGCGCGCAGGCGACGATGAGCGGGATCAGGGCGTGGCGGGGCATCGGGTGGAGGTATCACGCTGGGCTGCGAACGCGCCACAACGAAGTCGATGCAATTGCGTGATCAGGCAAGACGCCGCAGAAAGCTGGCAGCAGGGTGCCGGGCCTAGGCTAGTTTGCCTGTCCGCGAATGCGCCCGCCTCTTCCAGGGAGCGAGAAGAGGCGGCGCTTTGGCGGTTAGCGGCGAATTGTGGTCATTCTTTTCGCGCTAGCCTGATCAGACTGCATTTGAGAACTGGTAAGGCTGCCACAGACGGCTTTACCGCAGACAGCTTTACAGATGGCTGGGTTCCAACACTTGTACGGTTTTGCCTGAGCGGACGTGAAAGGAGCGGCGAGGACGAGAGTGGCGAGGGCGGCGAGGACAAATTTGGTCATGATGGTCTCCGTTTGCTTTTGTTGAGCGCCGGTCATCCGGCTTACATAGGCTCAGTCGTAGCGGGGCGGAGAAAGGTTCATGAGGCCGACGGATTTTTTGCTACTTTTATTTCTTTTTAAATCAATAACTTACGCCGCACTGGTTGCGCGTCGTATCTCTTCGTCATTCCGGGAGGTGGCAGACCGCTTCGAGATGATGGCCATTGGCGTCGATGACGAAGGCGGCATAATAGTTGGCGTGGTAGTGCAAGCGCAGGCTCGGCGCGCCATTGCACTGCCCGCCCGCCGCGAGCGCCGCCGCGTGAAATGCATCGACGGCCGCACGGTTC
>JBGSLP010000508.1:0-3071 GCA_041740655.1 Alphaproteobacteria bacterium | reverse complement strand
GGCAGGCAAACCCGTGGCGGCGGCGTGCGCCCAGCCCACGCTAGCCGCGCCGCACAAGAAAATGCTAATGGCGGCGCTGAAGGACTTGACGGCCTGCCGCGACGCCCTCGCCACTGTGCACTAGGCTAGTCTGTCGCCTGTGCTGACGCGGGTTTGCCGCTTGACCTTCCGTGGCGAGCATCGCATTACTATTCACTCACAGCGACGGGCTTTGCTGTGGCGCTCGTAACGGAGCGATAAGGCGGAGCGTAGCGCAGCCCGGTTAGCGCACCGGTCTGGGGGACCGGGGGTCGGAGGTTCAAATCCTCTCGCTCCGACCATTCAATTCAGACACATCAGGAATAACGCTTTGTGCGCTAAAGTTATGCGAGCAGTTTCGCATATTGTGTGCGCAACTCTGCCTTTTGTACTTTGCCCATGGCGTTGCGGGGCAGGTCGGCGACGAACAGGACGCGCTTGGGAAGCTTGAAGCGGGCGAGTTTGCCCTTCAGTGCGTCAATGATCTCCGCCTCGGCAGGCGCGCCATCTTTGGCCGCAACCACCGCAATAACGCCCTCGCCGAAATCCGAATGTGGCACGCCGACAACAGCCGACTCAATCACGCCCGGCATGGCGTCGATTTCGGTCTCGATCTCCTTCGGGTACACGTTGAAGCCCCCGGTGATGATCAGGTCTTTGGCGCGTCCGACTATGCTGATGCGCCCATCAGGCTCGCGAACGCCGATGTCGCCGGTGATGAAATAGCCGTCGGCGCGAAACTCCTCGCGGGTTTTCTCCGGCATTCGCCAGTAGCCGGTAAACACGTTCGGCCCCTTCACCTCGATGACGCCCGGCTCGCCTACAGCGCATTCCTGCCCCTCGGCGTCCGCGATGCGCACATGAACGTCCGGCAGCGGATAGCCCACCGTTCCGGCAAGCCGCGCGCCATCATACGGGTTGGACGTGATCATGCCGGTTTCCGTCATCCCGTAACGCTCCAGGATGTGGTGGCCGGTGCGCTCGAAAAACCGCGCATGGGTTTCCGCCAGCAGCGGCGCCGATCCAGCCACGAACAGCCGCATATGTTTCACGAGCGCGGCGTCGAAAGCGGGCTGCTCAAGCAGGCGCGTGTAAAATGTCGGCACGCCCATCATCACCGTCGCTTTCGGCAGCAGTCCGATCACCTGCGCGGCGTCGAACTTCGGCAGCCAGATGATCGCCGAGCGGTTGTAAAGGGCCGTGCCGAGCGCGACGAACAGGCCGTGCACATGGTAGATCGGGAGGGCGTGAAGCAGCACGTCGCCGGGCTGGAATGCCCAAGCCTGATGGAGGGCGACCATGTTGGACGCAAGGTTGCCATGGGTGAGCATGGCGCCTTTGGATTTGCCGGTCGTGCCCGACGTGTAGAGGATCGCGGCTAAATCACTTTGCCCGCGTTGCTCGATCCCGTCGAATGGCGTCGCGGCGGACGCACGTTCCGCCATGCTGCCACCGCCATGCGCATCGAGCGTCTCGACGCTCAACACGCTGTGATCCGACGCCGCCTGCTGTATCGCGTGTGCTTTATCCGGTTCGACAACAAGCACGCTCGGCTTCGCGTCGGACAAGAAATAGGTGAGTTCAGCCGCTGTGTAGGCAGTGTTGAGCGGGTTGAATACAGCTCCAATCCGTAGCGCAGCTAGATATAAAGCAACGCCCGCAACTGACTTCTCAATCTGGGCGGTCACGCGATCGCCCACGCCAACGCCGAGGGCTTTCAGCGCGCCGGCATACTGGGCGACGAGCCTATCCAGCATCGCATACGAAACTTCAGCCCCCGCATCGATGAAAGCCGGGCTGTCGTTTACAGGAAATCGAGACGCCAGAACGGCGTAAAGATTGTCATTACTTTGCATACGGCATTTCTGGATAAGCGCCATTTACATGTGCAGGCGCACGCCGTCTGACGGTTTCGGAGTTCTCACCCTTGTCCAGAAAATCCTTCGGCATATTATTCACGATGTTCGTGATGAACGTTGTCTGTACGGCGAGATGCTCCTGGATCAGTTCTTCAGCGACCCTGGCGTCGCCCCCCTCAATGGCGATGACGATGCGCTCATGCTCGGCAAAGGACTCCATCAGCCGGTTGACGCGGTTCAACTGATAGCGGCGGAAGGGCTTCAATCGATCCCGCAATTGGAGAGTCTGCTTGATCAGGGATGAATTTCCGCAGGCATTGTAAATCTGCTCGTGGAAGAATTCGTTGGCCTTGTAGTAATTGTCGATGTCCTCGGACGTCACATAGATGCGGCACGCTTCATGCGCAGCGCGAACGGCCGCAAGATGGTGCATCATGGCCCGTTTGGCGGCAAGGCGCGCGCAAAGGCCTTCGAACATCGCCATCATTTCGAATAATTCGACAATCTCCCCGAGGCTCAGCCGACGGGCAACCGCGCCGCGATGCGGGCGCATGTCGACAAGTCCGCTCGCGGCTAGCTGGCGTAGCGCCTCACGCACCGGAGTGCGGGATACGCCGTTGATTTCTGCGAGACGTGTTTCATCGAGCTTTTCGCCCGGCTTTATGACAAAAGCTAGAATATCGTGCTCAAGCCTGACGCGAACTTTTTCAGCGGCTGATGGGGGCATAAATGAACCAAACTGGGGTTAAAGTTGATGCCGGGATGGCATAGGTGTTGATGCGTAGCGTTGATAATACTGGAAATCTGTATACAATCCAGTAAAATTAGTCTTGATAATGATTTATTTCGGAGCTTTTCACGTGAATGTATCATTTTTTCAGGAACTCTTAAGCTCCATTTCCGTAAAAGGTCGGCAACTTTTTGATCTTTCAAGACAACCCGGTGAAACGCATACGATAGAGTCACTATCCCGGATTTTGATCTCTGGTAGAGGAGAAGCTTCGGGTGTAGCGCTCGCCCAGCAAATATTGAGCAGGTATCGCGATCTCAATCCTGCGGCCCGAAAGAGCTTTTTCGCTTTCATTACAGTAGCTTTTGCTCCCAATGTTGATACAGTTAAAGCAGCTGCCGAGGCCTATCTCAAAAATGCGTCGCCCGAAACCTTATCGAACCTTACCGCCGCAGTGGAGCCAG
>JBGSLP010000507.1:0-7766 GCA_041740655.1 Alphaproteobacteria bacterium | reverse complement strand
TAGCGAATATTATCCGCCGCCGTGCCGCTGAAAATCACATTATCCTGCGAGACAACCGCGATGCGCTCGCGCAGGTTGAGCAGCGACGCCTCGCGCAGCGGCACGCCGTCGACCACGATGCGGCCTCCCTGCGGATCGTAAAAGCGCAGCAGGAGGCTGAAAAGCGTCGTTTTGCCCGCGCCCGAAGGGCCGACGACAGCCACGCGCTCGCCCGGCTTGATGACGAGGTTCAGGTTGCGCACCACCGGCTCCTCAAGCCTTGAGGGATAAGCGAACGTGACGTTCTCGAACGCGATTTCACCGCGCGATTTCGACGGAAAAGGCACGACGGCGGGCGGCGTGAAAATCTCGGACTCGACCGTCAGCAGTTCCGTCAATCGCTCCGCCGCGCCGGCCGCCTGCTGCAACTCGCCCCACACCTCCGCCATTTCGCCGACTGCGCCAGCGGCGAACGCGGCGTAAAGCACGAACTGCGCGAGCCGCCCGCCGGTCATGGTGCCCGCCAGCACATCCTGCGCGCCGAGCCACAAGATGCCAGTCACGCTGGCGAACACGAGGAAAATCGCTGTGCCGGTGAGGAACGCGCGCGCCCGCGTCCGCAATATTGCCGCCACGAAGGCTTTCCCCACGGCGGACTGATAACGGCCCGATACGTGCTCCTCGGTGGTGTATGCCTGCATGGTGCGGGCGGCGGCGAGATTTTCGCTGGCGTAGACCGAGGCGTCGGCCAGTTCATCCTGCGCGCGGCGCGAAAGCTGGCGCACGAAACGCCCCGACGCAATCAGCGGCAGCATGATGAACGGGATGGCGATCGCGACGAGCAGGCTCAGCTTGAGGCTCGTCAGGAACATCATGACGATGGCGCCGGTTAGCATCACGCCGTTGCGAAGCGACTGGCTGACGGCGGTTATGACCGCGCCACGGATGAGGGTCGTGTCGGCGGTCAGCCGCGACATGACCTCGCTGGAGTGGGTTTTCTCGAAAAACGAGGGGCTGAGGCTGGCGATATGGCGGAAAACGTCGGCGCGAACATCAGCGACCACACGCTCGCCAAGCCACGATACGAAATAGAAGCGCGCTGAACTGGCGATAGCCAGCGTTGCGCCAACGCCGAGCAGCACCATGAAATAGCCGTTGATCGCCGACGGGCTCTGTCCGCTGAAGCCGTTGTCGATCAGATCCCTGATCGCCGTCGGCAATGTGAGCGTCGCGGCGGAGGAGATGAACAGCGCGAGCAGCGTCAGCACGAGGATGAGTTTATGGCGGACGACGTAGGGCTTAAGTTGGAGAAGCGGGCGAAGATCGCGGGAGGGTGTTTCAGAGCCTTGCGCCCCAGAAATTATCTCCCTGTCGAGTTTAGACGAACGACTTGCCACAGCGTTACCAGCCCCGATTGGATACGAGGTTCAACGCGCGCCGCGCGACCTCAATTCGCCCGTGAAACCGAGCTTGTCTTTGAAACATAAAGTGCGCTATATCACGCGTAATTCCCATAGTCCAAATTGATGCAGCCGCCTTCGTTAAGGCGATCACGCGAAGGATTGAGCCATGAAAAAAGAAATTCACCCGAACTATCACAAAATTAAGGTCGTGATGACGAACGGCTCGGAATTCGAAACGTATTCCACGTATGGGGAAGAGGGCGCCGTTCTGAACCTTGACGTCGATCCGAACACGCATCCGGCCTGGACCGGCGGCAACCAGCAACTGGTCGACCGCGGCGGACGCCTGAGCCGCTTCAAGAAGAAGTATGAAGGCTTGATCAAGTAGCCATAAACGCTGGGGCGGCGCGCGATGCGCCCGCTCCATATCGGCGGCTTAGGCCCAAGGCGATTACGCCGTAAATGCGATTTTGAGCTTGTCGAACTGCGCGCCGACATTGTGAACGCGCGGCGGCGCTTCGTCGAGGTGCGGCGCGGTCACCATCATGCGATCAAGACGCATGATGCGGTCATGGAGCCGCATGCTGGCCTCAACCAGATCCTTGAGCGCCTCTGGCAATTCCTCGTATCCGGCAGTGCGCGTTGACCGGCCAATAGGCACGAGCACGACCCGATGCTTTTCTGTCGCCGCCTGATCTTCGGATATTTCCCCGCGATTGACGGCGCGCCGCACCAGAAGCCATGAGGCGAGTTGCATTAGGCGCGTGGTGAGCCGCATGCTTTCCGTTGCGTAAGCGATCGTGAGCGGCGCTTTAAGCCGCTTCCCGTCGATGCGACCGGGGCCATCGAGATAGTTGGCGGTCTGCTCGACGAGCGCCATGCCCTCGTTGAACAGGGCAAGAAATTGCGGTGAGGACTTATATTTATCGCGGAAGGAGATCGGAGCCCCGGCAAACTCAGGCTGCGGCGACGGATAACTGGTCATACTTTTCCGCTTTGAAACGCGCGGCATACGCCAAAACGCTAGGAACTGATACTCGACTCGACAAGCATAATCCGGCCAGACTGAAAAGTAAAAGCCAAGTTGACTTGCAACCTCAGGTAATGAACGCCGTCATGCGCCACCATTAATCGGCCCATGAGCGCCGCGTCTGTAAAAAATCATCAGCATGGTTAAAAAAAAGAGCCGCTTGCGGCGAGCGGCTCTTCAGGACAGGAGACTGATGGAAAGGCGGAGGGTATCGCCTTTGCAAATTCCAGTTGTCTGGACTAAAACAGGGCTTAAGTGAAATGTGCTAATGCAAGGTTAACAATATGCGCAAGCTGAGAAATTTATGCTCGGTCGATGCGCTTATTTCTTGAAAACGGACTGTGCTGCGGACGCGGACGCGCGTTTCTGCGCCATCTTATCGCGCACTCTCTCGATCTCAGCCTGAAGCGCCGCGACGCGCTCTTCCAACTCCGCAATCGACAGGCGCTCCAGATCCTCGCCGATTTCGATGCGCTTTAGGACTTTCTTTGCTTCGCCATCATCCCACATAAACGCTTTCCCCCTTTCGGTGTTAATAACCAAGGGCCGCTTAAAACTGCGGCTCTGCCGAGCATTCGAAATTCATTGCAGGACCCATTCATGACGATTCCCCACTCAATGTCCGCCATTATCGCACGCACGCCCGGAGGCGCCGAGGTGCTCGAATTGCAGGACGTCGCCGTGCCCGCCCCCGCATACAGGCAAGTCATCATCAAGGTCGCAGCGGCAGGGGTCAATCGCCCGGACGTGTTGCAAAGGCAAGGATTGTACCCTGCCCCCAAGGACGCCTCGCCTATCTTGGGCCTTGAGGCTGCGGGCGTGATCGTGGCTGTGGGTGACGGCGTCAAACGCTTCAAGGCTGGGGACGAGGTTTGCGCGCTTCTGAACGGCGGCGGCTATGCGCAGTATTGCGCGGCGGATGAAGGCGCCGTCCTGCCATTGCCCGCTGGTCTGACCCACATCGAGGCTGCATCTCTGCCGGAGACATGCTTCACGGTCGCGCATAACGTTTTCGAGCGCGGCGGACTGAAGGCGGGCGAAACTTTACTGGTGCACGGCGGCGCGAGCGGCATCGGCGTGACGGCGATCCAACTCGCAAAATTGCTTGGCGCCCGCGTCTTCACAACCGTTGGCTCGGATGAAAAGAAGGCGTTTTGCGCGTCGATCGGCGCGAACCGGGCGATCAACTACAATACCGAGGATTTCGTGGAGGTCGTACGCGGGGAAACCGGCGGCAAAGGCGTCGACGTCATCCTCGATATGGTCGGCGGCGATTATATCGACCGCAATCTGCGCGCCTGCGCTGAGGACGGCCGCATCGTGCAGATCGCGTTCTTGCGCGGCCCGAAGGCGGAGGTCGATTTTACGCGCCTCATGCTCAAGCGCATCACGCTGACCGGCTCCACCTTGCGGGCAAGGCCAGCAGAGGTGAAGACGCATATCGCGCGCTGGGTGGAGGCCAATGTCTGGCCGCTGCTCGCGAGCGGCGCCATGAAGCCCGTGATTGATTCCACATTTCCGCTCAATGCGGCAGGCGATGCGCACCGATGCATGGAGTCGAACAAGCACATCGGCAAGATCGTGCTGACGGTGTAGTGGCTCCTGCCGAAATTGCGCCGCGTCGAATATCAGCATTTGCGTCGCGGCTGAGGGCGCATTATATCTAGCGTGTCGATTACGACGCCAACTCCCCGCCGACAATCAACAAGGGAATGGCTCCGAAGGCTCTCGCTTTCGGATCATGAGAGGATTTGACCTATGGATAGACCGTTGATGCCGAAAGCGACCGCCGTTTGGCTGGTCGAGAACACCTCGCTGACCTTCGATCAGATCGCCGATTTCTGCGGTCTGCACGTGCTTGAGGTCAAGGGCATCGCTGACGGCGACGTGGCGCACGGCATTAAGGGCTCGGACCCCATCACATCGGGTCAGTTGACGCGCGAGGAGATCGCCCGCGCGCAGGATAACACCAGCCACAAGTTGCGCCTTGCCAAATCCAAGGTGACGTTGCCCGAATCGCGCTCCAAGCGCGCGCCGAAATATACGCCGGTCTCAAAACGTCATGAGCGTCCGAACGCTATCCTTTGGCTGCTGCGCAATCATCCGGAGCTCAAAGACACGCAGTTGATGCGCCTCGTCGGCACCACCAAGCCGACCATCCAGTCCATTCGCGACCGCTCGCACTGGAATTCCTCGACGCTGGTCGCGCAGGACCCGGTTGCGCTCGGCCTGTGCTCGCAGATCGACCTCGATCAAGCGGTGGCAAAAGCCGCCCGCCGCAGCAAGACGACCGACGCTGAGGACGAAGGTCCGGACGACACGCTGAAGCCCGCCATGGCTCCCGAGCCGAAGGTGTCCGAAGACCTTGATATTGCGGAAGCCGAGCCGGTGACCGCATCCGACGACTGACGTTCCACTAAAATTTGACGCGCGCGCCAGCCAGAACGGATTGCCAAGGCTTCAGTCTGGCGGCGCTCGCGCCTTCCTCGTCGGACACCTGAACGGCGGCGTCATAGTGCGAATAATGGGCGTATAGCTCGGTTGACGCGGAATCGAAGGTCTGCATCACGCCTAAGCCCCAGCGCTCCACATCGGTTGACGAAATGTAATCGTCGGCAGCCGATGCGCCCGCAACCGGGAGGCCCACGACGCTGGCGGCGTCACGCCCTGCGAAAAAATCGGTATAGCGGACATACTCGCCAAAGATGGTCGTCGGCCCGACTGACGTCCATTTGGCGATGAGTCCAAGGTGCCCGTAGAGCACGACCGCATCTTCGCGCTGAAGGTTCTCGAATGACCGCCGATCAGCGCCAAAATGCGCATAAAGACCCGTTGGCGTGTGCGTGACCAGCAGCGATCCGCGCGTGCTGTTCGCCGTCACGGCTTCCTGCTCTGCGTAATAGCCAATCGCGGCGGAAATTTTGAAATCACCAAGCTGTCCGTCATAGGTCGCGGCCGCATCCCACGCGTCATTCTCGCCCCAATCGCCCTGCACTGCGAATCCGCGCCATGTCGGGCTTTCATAGCGCAAGTAATCCCCGCGCGGGGTATCGTTGACGGACGCGAGGGCGCCCCAGCGCAGGCCCGTCAGATCGCCAGTGTTGTTGCGCACGCTGAAGTTCGTCGTGGCGAGCGTATCGGGCGACGTGTTCACCGTGATGAACCAGAGCTTGTAATAAATCAGCGAGTTGGTCGCCGGGGACAACTGCCCGACCGAAACCGCGCCAAGGTCTTCGCTTTTCACCCACCAGTATGCCTGGCGCGTGCGAATGGACTGGCCGGTCTCGTTCGCCTCATCCAGCCCCTCGTCGTTGGTCTGGTCGACGTTGCTGGATCCGGCGTCGCGCACCTCCGTTTCGATGACAAAGCCCGCATCGACGGTTTTTGCCACCTGCGCCTTGCCCGAAAAGATGAATCGCGAGGACGAAAAAATGTTGTCGACCAGAAATGCGTCGGTCTCGATGCCGTCATCCCACGCCAGCACGGCGCGGTTGACCTGTCCGGAAACTTTCAGCGACATTTTGTCGGCGCGATGCACGGCGGATGACGCCTCAAGCGCCGCCACCCGATCCTCAAGGCTGATCGGGTCGGACGCCTGCGCGAGGGCTGCTGCGGCATTCAAAAATGTGAAGAGCGCAAAACCTAACAGCCGACCTTTGAAATAACCCATTCACGCCTACTTTCATCGCTAGCCCACGCGGCGGTATTTATCGAGGTGCAAAGCTATTCGTCAAACCGCACTTTTGCCGCGCGGCCCATATCCGCTAAGCTTCAGATCGAGTCGGCCCCTAAACTGGTAAGTGAACAAACGATGGTGACAAAAAAGACAGCCCCGACAACCCCAGACGCGGTTCCAGGCGTGCCCCCACAAGTCAGCGGCGGGGCGCCGACGGGTTTTCGGGAGCAGGTCCGTGCGATCATTGAGCAACGGTCGTGGGAGCGGTTCATCACCGGGCTGATCATCATCAACGCGATCATTCTCGGGTTGGAGACCAGCCCGAGCGCGATGGCGGTGGCGGGCGGCGCAATCAACGCGCTCGACACGGTGATCCTGACGATTTTTGTCATTGAGATCGCCGCGCGGCTTTATGTGCATCGCTCAGCCTTTTGGCGCGACCCGTGGAGCGTGTTCGATTTCGCCGTGGTGGCGATCGCGCTGGCCCCGGCGTCCGGCAACCTCGCCGTGCTCCGCTCGCTCCGCATCATCCGCGCGCTGCGGCTGATCTCGACAGTGCAATCGATGCGCCGCGTGGTGAACGGGCTGATGCAGGCGATCCCCGGCATGGGCGCCGTGATCATGCTCCTGCTGCTTATTCTTTACGTAGTCTCGGTGATGGCGACCAAGCTTTATGGCGAGGCGGCGCCCGATCTGTTCGGAACTTTGGGCCAGTCGGCGTTCTCGCTGTTCGTCGTCATGACGCTCGAGGGCTGGGCCGACATGGCGAACCAGGTCATGGAAAAGCATCCAAGCGCGTGGCTGTTCTTCCTCGTCTTCATCCTCTCCACCAGCTTCGCCGTGCTGAGCCTGTTCATCGGTATCATCGTCGACGCCATGCAGCAGGAGCAGGAAGCCGAGATGGCCGCCGACCGGGTGCGCGACGCGGCCAACATGGGCGAGTTGCTCCACGAACTGCGGGGGTTAAAGCTTGAGGTCGCAGCCATGCGCGCGGCCCTCGACAAGCCGCAGAGGCTGACGGGCGGAGAGGAATCGCGGTAGCGTTGAGCCATGCGGCAGTATCTCGACCTTCTACAGCATGTGAAAAACAACGGCGTCAAACGCGGCGATCGCACGGGCGTCGGCACGCGCTCCGTGTTTGGCTGGCAGATGCGGTTCGATCTTGCGGACGGTTTCCCGCTTGTCACGACCAAGCGGCTGCATGTGAAATCCATCATCCAAGAGATGCTGTGGTTTCTCTCCGGTGCGACAAATGTGCGCTACCTGCAAAGCAACGGCGTCACGATCTGGGATGAATGGGCGGACGCGGACGGCGAGCTTGGGCCGGTTTATGGCAAGCAATGGCGGTCGTGGACGGCGCCGGGCGGGCGCGAAATCGACCAGATCGTCGCCGTGCAGAACTCGCTGCGCAAAAATCCGGACTCGCGCCGGCACATCGTCAGCGCGTGGAACCCGGCCGAGGTCGACGAAATGGCGCTGCCGCCATGCCACTGCCTGTTCCAGTTCTACGTCGCCGACGGCCGCCTGTCATGCCAGCTTTATCAGCGCTCGGCTGACGTGTTTCTCGGCGTGCCGTTCAACATCGCATCCTACGCGCTGCTGACGATGATGATGGCGCAAACAACCGGCTTGAAGCCGGGCGAGTTCATCCACACGCTCGGCGATGCGCACCTTTATC
>JBGSLP010000506.1:0-14718 GCA_041740655.1 Alphaproteobacteria bacterium | reverse complement strand
CGTGCTGCGCGTCGATCCGCTTCTGCCCGCCGCCCAGCCGCGCCTCAACCCGCCGCCGCTCCAGTTCCGTGATGATCTGTTTCATGTCTGCTCTGTCAGTATGCCGCCTCGGCGCGGGCGATGAGTTGAACAATGATTACGACAGCATGGGTCTTGTCGGCAAGATTTGTAAACGACAGTCATGGCCTTTTCCGTTTCAAGGCAACCTTCATATCGCCGGTACGTTTAACGTGATTGTTTATAAGGGAGAACGCACATGCTGAAGATACCTCACAAGGCGATGATTGTGGTTGCGGACGGCACTGGCGCGAAGTTTTTCCGCAATTCCGGGCGCGACGGGACCGTTTCATTGGCAGCCGCTGGCGAATTCAAGCCGTCCGATCTCGAAAGCGAAGGCCCGGCCGGCAAGCGCCCTCCCGAGTCGACCCTTCAGGAGACCGAAGAGGCGACATTCGCAAAGCTGCTCGCCAACGACCTCTATCGCCGCGCGCAAAAGGGGGATTTCGAAGCCCTCGTTCTCATCGCCGATCCGCAGACACTGGGCCAAATTCGACCCAGCCTGCATAAGGTGGTCCAAGACCTCATGCTGACTGAAATCCCGAAAACCCTGACCAATTCGCCCACCGCTGACATCGAGAACACATTGCGCAAAGAGGCGGAGTGAGCGTTTCGCCCGGCGCTTATGGACAATTTGTGATAGCCGTTGGCGTAATGTCTTAACGCGGGCGTGCGAAGCTACGGTCACGATCTCAAGCGTCCAAGGCTTCGCCCGCCCATGCATCTCCTCGACCTCCGACTTGAGCACATTCCCCTGTTCGACCGGCTCACGCCGCGTCAGCGCGCCTCGGTGCGCGACCTTCTTAGGGTCGAGACTTACAAGCCCGGCAGCATTATCCGCAAGGAAGGCTCGCACAATCCGGGCAGCATTTTCATCATCGTGCATGGCGAGGCGGCGCTCACCAAAACCGGGCGCTCGGCAGAAGATGATTCCGTCATCGAATATCAGGTAGGCGTGCGCGGGCCCAACGAGATTTTCGGGGCCATGTCGGTGCTGGACGGCCAGCCGGTCTCCGTTACCGTCCGCGCAAAGACGCCGCTCACCATCGCCGTGCTCGACCTTGGCCGCGACGCCATGAACGCACCCGCCCGCCGTATCCGCAACGCCATCGTCGGCGAGTTGCGGCGCAGGCTCGCCACCCGCGCGCGGGCGTCGCTGGACGACAAAGTGGAAAGTCTGCGGCAGGAGGCCGAGTTTGCGCGCTATCGCAACGCGGTGGGCAACATCCTCGTTGCGGCGTTGTCGCTGCTGTCGGTCTATACGCTGACGCTCAGCATTATCCCGAGCTTTGAAAATCTGCTGGAGGTCAATTTCGCCGCCAGCCCGTTCATCATCGTGTTTTTCGCGCTGATTTTTTTCCCCGTCATCCGGCGCAGCGGCTTCCCGCTGGCGTTTTTCGGGATGCGGCTCGACAACTGGCGTTACGCGCTTACCTTCGCCTTCATCACTTCAGGCATATTCCTGGCGCTCGGCGTGCTGGTCAAATGGCTGATTATCATCACGACGCCGTCGCTTTCCGGCATGACGGTCATCTCCTTCGCCGACGTGCAGGTCGCGCAGCAACCGGCGATGATGTCGCCATGGTACTGGGCGGCGGTTTGCCTCTATCTAGTTCTGACGCCCCTGCAGGAGTTCGTGGCGCGCTGCGGCATCCAGGCGCCGCTCTACGCCTTTCTCGACGGCAGCGAAACCAAGCGGCGCGTGCTGTCGATCCTCGTCTCAACGCTCGTGTTCTCCGCCGCGCATGCGCATATCAGCCTCGAATTCGCCGCCGCCGCGTTCATCCCCGGCGTGCTGTGGGGCTGGATTTTCGCACGCACGAATTCGCTGCTGGCCGCGAGCGTGTCGCACTTCGTCATCGGCGGCGCAGGCGTGTTCCTGCTAGGCGTTGAGGAGTTTGTGGCGGTGCTGTAGCAGACCATAACGCCGCAGCAACAGCGGGCATATAACCGTTGCACGGGATACCTCGATCACCTATGCCAGTAAGTGTTTTCATTCGCGCCAAGGATAATGAACCGATGTGACCTACAGAACTAACTTCGAACTTGCAGGATGAGCCGAGAACGCTCGACCTTTTCTGTGAGCCTAGAAGATCAATGTTTCCTGTGGAGCTTCCGGTTCTGATTTTCCCTGATTTCGCCAGTTAGACGCATGCCCGGCGATATGGCATGGAGTGTTTTTCTTTGTTCGATTTTTCCATCCCCCGACTACAGTCCGAGTGGCTCGGCAATATCAAGGGCGATCTGCTCGCCGGTCTTGTGGTGGCGCTTGCGCTGATCCCAGAAGCGATCGCGTTTTCCATCATAGCGGGCGTTGACCCGAAGGTTGGGCTTTACGCATCGTTTTCGATTGCTGTGATCGTGGCGATTGTAGGCGGCAGACCGGGGATGATCTCGGCCGCGACGGCGGCGACGGCCGTGTTGATGGTCACGCTCGTCAAACAGCACGGACTTCAGTACCTGCTGATTGCGACGGTTCTTGCGGGCTTGTTGCAAGTGGCCGCCGGTTTCCTCCGACTCGGCTATGTGATGCGGTTCATCTCCAGATCGGTGATGACCGGCTTCGTCAACGCGTTAGCGATTCTGATTTTCATGGCGCAGCTGCCGGAGCTGACGGGGGTAAGCTGGATAACTTATCTCATGGTAGCCGCTGGCCTCGGCATCATCTACGGATTTCCGTATCTCACCAAAGTCGTGCCGTCCCCTCTCATTTGTATCCTCGTGCTGACCGTGGCAGCGATCGCGCTTAATCTCGATGTCCGCACAGTTGGCGATATGGGCGAACTGCCATCGACCCTGCCGGTCTTCTTCCTTCCCGACGTGCCGTTTACTTTGGAAACGCTGCTGATCGTGCTGCCATACTCTGTTGCAGTCGCGGCGGTTGGCCTTCTGGAATCTTTGATGACGGCGCAGATTGTGGATGAGCTGACCGACACTCCAAGCGACAAGAACCGCGAATGCGTCGGTCAGGGCGTCGCCAATGTCGTCACGGGCTTCATGGGCGGCATGGCGGGATGCGCGATGATCGGTCAATCGGTCATCAACGTGAAATCGGGCGGACGGGGGCGGCTGTCATGCTTTGCCGCTGGCGTGTTTCTGCTTTTCCTGATTGTTGTGTTGGGACCGCTAGTGAAGCAAATCCCAATGCCGGCGCTCGTCGCGATCATGATCATGGTCTCGATCGGCACTTTCAGCTGGGCGTCACTCGGAAATCTCAAAACGCATCCCCGCTCATCCAGCATCGTGATGCTTTCGACAGTCGCCGGAGTGGTTTTCACCCACAACCTCGCCATCGGCGTGCTCATCGGCGTCCTGCTGTCGGGCATTCTGTTCGCATGGAAGATCGCGCAGCTTTTCCGCGTCTCCTCCGACATTTCGGACGACGGGCAAACGCGCACCTACCGTGTGGAGGGTCAGCTTTTCTTCGCCTCGTCGGAAGATTTCGTCGCCGCTTTCGACTTCAAGGAGGCGCTTGAAAAGGTTATCATCGACGTCAGCCAGGCTCATATATGGGATATTTCCAGTGTGGCCGTTCTGGATATGGTGGTGCTCAAATTTCGCCGTGAAGGGGCGGAGGTTCAGATCGTCGGTCTGAACGAGGCCAGCGAAACAATTGTCGACCGGCTCGCAATTCACGATAAGCCCGGCGCAATGGACAAGTTGATGAGCCACTGATTTCGGGGAGCGCGACCATGAAGAAGATTATCGCCTGTATCGACGGCTCGGTCTATTCGCACAGCGTCGCCGATCATGCGGGGTGGGCGGCGACCCGTCTACCCGCCTCCATCGAATTGCTGCAAGTCCTTGGTCGACGCGAGGCATCGTCCGCCGATCTGAGCGGTAACATCGCCGCAGACGCTCGCCAGCAGTTGCTCGGAGAGCTTGCTGCGCTAGACGCAGAGCGTGCAAAGCTGTTGCAGCGACGTGGCCGTCTCGTGCTCGATGAAGCCAAGACGCGACTGTTGAGCAATGGAATTCAGGACGTAACCATCAGCCTGCGAAATGGCGACCTGCTGGAGACGCTTGCTGAGCGTGAGCCGACAGCCGATCTGATCGTGATTGGCAAACGCGGCGAGGCGGCAGACTTCGCAAAACTGCATCTCGGCTCAAATCTGGAGCGCGTGATCCGCGCGAGCCACAAGCCAATTCTGGTGGCGTCGCGCGCTTTCAAGCCGATCACAAAAGCGGTGATCGCCTTCGACGGAGGGGCAAGCGCGCTCAAAGCTGTGGAGTATGTTTCGCTCTCCCCCCTCTTCGTGGGGATCGCCATTCAACTCGTCAGTGTCGGCGAGTTGAACTCGGAAACTCCAAGAGCGCTGGACGCAGCGCTCGCGCGACTGAAAGGCGCTGGTCTTGCGACCACCTCGCGGGTTGAAGCTGGAGTTCCGGACAAAGTCATTCCCGCTTTGGTCGAGAAAGACGGCGTCGAACTTCTGATCATGGGCGCATACGGCCACTCTCGCATCAGAACACTCGTGATCGGCTCGACCACCACCGAAATCATCCGCGCTTCAAAAACCCCGGTCCTGTTGTTCCGATAACGCCTTGCATTAGGCGGCAGTCAGTTTTTTCGCAGCGCGCCCCTCGTCAGCTCAAGCGGGGCGTGGATTTCGAGGCTATGCTGAACTTCGCGCCCGAGCGCCACGCCGCGCTCGACGGCGCTCCATAGCTCGGACATCGCCGCCTCGCGGCCCTCAGGCGAGATCGCGTCGAAGGACGGGCGCTCCAGGCCGTAAGTCAGCTCCGACAGCCGATCGAGCTGGCAGTAAAACGCGACCACGCCCAAAATCACGGAGCGCGGCAGGCTCGCCAGTTCGGTCACGTGCGCGCCATAAACGGTGCGATGCGGGGCGTTGGTAAAATGCGGGCGAAAAGCTGGGTTGTCACGCACGGCCTGTTTCACACGGTCCAGCGGCGGCGATGCGGCGAGAAACTCGGCCAGATCGTCCGCGTTCGCCTTGATCTCGGCATAGAGCGCGCAGATGAGCCGCTCGGCTTTCAGCCCGGACGCCGCCCGCCGGGACAACGATTCAATCACATGCTTTACGAAATAGCCGGCGAACACGCCAGCCGCCAGAAGCGGCGCCAGCACGGCGCCCTCCGCAAATCCCCCCATCGTCTCCCCCATGCAGAATGCTTAACGCCAGTTTCGCCAACCGCATAGCATGTCGGGCTGCACGTGTCCCGCGCCCAAACGTCTGACCCGCCGACACCGTCAGTGCCGGGCTTGTAATGATCAGGCCGAAGCGAGATGGAAGAGCTGCGCGGCGGCCTGCATCTCGCGCCAGCGGCGTTCGCGGCGAGCGACCGCCTCATCGTCCTCGCCCCATTTCTCGATCTGCCAGTCCTCATCGACATGCGCTGCTGCCCAGACCGCATCGAGGTCCATGGCCCCGTCGGCATACGCCGCCGCAAGAAGCGCCGAACCCGTCATCGTCGTCATGATGTGCAGCGCGGTCAACGCGAACGTGTCGAAAGGCGCGAGAAATTCGCCGAGCCGCGCGATGGATGCCGCAGGCTGCTGAACATGGATGACGCCCTCCACCGGATTAAAGTCCGCCTGCAACGCGGATCGCGCCCAGTTCAGCGGCGGGTTCCAGGCCGCGTCCTGCCGCGCCCGCAAGCCCTCCGGAGCATCGGCGCGGTAAAGCACAAGGTCGCTTGCCGCATAGGCGAGAATGTCGTCGAGCACGTTGGCCTCGCGCCCCTGTACGCGATCGATCGCTGTGTTTGCAAAACGGGTCAGATGCATGATGGCGGGCGCGATAGATTCGCCTTGCGCGGCCCACTCGGCTGCAATCGCTTCGGCGAGCGGCTTTGACGGAACGGCGAGCGTGGCCTTGGCGGGTGTGCGCATTGGCTTGCCGTCGAGAAGGACGCGCCAGAGACCGCTGTCCTCGCCAACCGTCGCCTCCCGGTAAAAGCGCCTTATCGTTTTGCCCTCGGGCCGCCCTGCCTTCGCGTCCATTTCGTTCATTCAGGTCTCTCCAACCATGCGCCGAGCAATTCGAGCAACCCCGGAAAATCGTCGGCCACCGCGCTGGCGCCTGCGCCCAGAAGTTCTGCCGGTTGATGATAACCCCATGCGACGCCAATGCTCCTCACGCCCGCGCTGCGCGCCATCAGAATGTCATGCGTGGTGTCGCCGATCATCACTGCATCCGCTGGCGTTAACCCGGCCTCGGACAACGCGTTCCATATCATGCCGGGGTGCGGCTTGGAGGGCGCATCGTCGGCTGTCTGGATCGTAGCGAAGGCGGCGGTCAGCCCCTCGCGCTCCAGCAGCAAACGCACCCCGCGTTGAGATTTCCCCGTGGCGATGGCGAGCATAACGTCCGGAAGGGCAGCCAGATGCTGAACCGCCTGTTTGGCGCCCGGGAACAGCGGCTCCTCGAAGTCCGGTCGGCGGCGCAGCGCCTGAAACTGGGTTTTGTACTCAGCCGCGAGCGGCGCGTGCAGAGTATCGCGCCCCGGCGCCAGAATTTCCATGCATTGAAAGGGGGACAGGCCGATGACGCGCATCACGGCCTCGCGCGGCGGCGGCGGCAACTGCATTGCCGTGAACGCAGCCCCCATTGCGCGCACGATCATATGCTGGCCGTCCGCCAGCGTGCCGTCGCAATCGAAGATGATGAGGCGCGGCGTCATTCGCGCTCCGCCGCCTTTCCGTATTTCTGATCGTCGAAGCCGAAGGCCGCGAAGGTTTTCCGCATGTGCTCCGGCAGCGGCGCGGTGATGTCCACATTGCCGCCGCGAGGGTGGATGAATGCGAGGCGGCGCGCGTGCAGGTGCAACTTGTTCTCCACGCCCTCGGCGATGTCCTGATCGCCGCCATATTTGTTATCCCCCAGTATCGGCGTGCCGATGAGGTGCATGTGCGCGCGAAGCTGGTGCTGGCGACCGGTGACGGGCTTAAGCGACACCCATGAGTGCTCCTGCGCCCGCTCGATGATCGAATAGTGCGTGACAGCGTTCTGCGCGTCCTCCTCGCCCTCCTCGGCCTTGCGCACGCGGTCGCCATCCGGCCCTGTCGCCTTGATGAGCGCGGCCTCGACCTTGCCCTGCGCGGGCTTGGGCGCGCCCTGCACCACCGCCCAGTAGATTTTCTGCATCGACCGCGTCTGGAACATCTTGCCAAGGCGCGCCGCCATATCTCGGCTTTTGGCGACAAGCAGCACACCCGAGGTGTCGCGATCCAGCCGGTGCACGAGGCGCGGGCGCTCGCCGCCAAAGCGATCCTCCATGCCCGCCAGCAACCCGTCGATATGGCGCGTGGTTTTCGTGCCACCCTGCACCGCGACGCCCGGCGGCTTGTTGAGGATGACGATGTCGTCGTCCTCGTGGATGATCATACGCTCGATATAGCTGCGGTCGGCCTTTGAGACGCCCATGGGAGCGCGCAGCGAGGGTGCAGGTTCAAAATCCGCGAGATTGGGCACGCGCACCTCTTGCCCCGCCTCGACGCGCGCATTCGGCTTCACGCGCTTGCCATCGACCCGCACCTGGCCTGTCCGCAGCAGCTTTTGTAGCACGCCGTGCGGGAGCGTCGGAAACCGGACTTTCAGCCAGCGGTCGAGCCGCACCCCATCCTCATCCGCGCTCACCGATTGCGGCTTGATCCCGCTCATGCCCACAGCGCCCGACCAAGCGCTGCGCCTGCATAAATGGCCAGCAGCGATATCCCGACAGATGCGCCGATGTACAGGAATGCGAAATCGTAGTCCTTGCGCTGCATCAGGCTCATGAAATCCAGTGAAAATGCGGAAAAGGTCGTAAAGCCGCCCAACACGCCGGTCGCGAGAAACGTGCGGGCCTCAAGCGACCCATTGAGCTTCAAGGCCAACGCCGCCACCAGAAGGCCCATCAAAAAGCATCCGACGATGTTGATCGTCAGAATGGGCCACGGAAACGAAGCCGGCGTGATTTTCGCCATACCCATCGCGAGGATGTAACGCAACGCCGACCCAATACCACCGCCCAGCGCCGCCAGCGCAATCAGTTTCATGGCCTTGCCGGCTCACGCATCCTGTTTAATCACGTGAGGCTTCAGCGCATAGCCGACCGCGCGACCGATAAAGGCGCCGATGATCGCCAGGACAAGCGCCGTCCCGACATTCACCGCCAGCGTTAGCGTGCCATGGTCGTCAGGGTTGGTGAACGTGAACCGATCGACGATGTATGGCTCGACGAGGCCGCCCATGAACATGCCGATGAAGCCAAACAGCATAAAGCCGAGGACGCCGAAAATCGCTCTCATTTGACCTCCCAGAACCAGATCTCGCGCGATCGGTCATAACCGCCCAGCCAGAAGAACCACGGCAGTAGAATTTTCGCCGAGGTGCGCCAGCCGTTCCACAGGTCGATATGGTCGCCCGTTGCCCGCGCCCTCGTCTCGCCAGTCCGCGCCCAGTAATCCTTGAAATATATTATGCCCTTGCGACCGCCGATCGCGTTGGGGAAATCGCTGGTTTGATCCGGCACGGTATAGCGATCCGTCGAGCCGATGCCCTCGACCTGGATCGCTGTCAGCGCGTCCGCCATCTCCTGAGCGCGCAGATAATGCATCTCCTCGGGCGGATGTGTGCCGCACGTAAGGATGCGGCGCACCTGCGTCGGCAAAACCCCGGATTTTTGCAGGCATATCCCCATGCGGATGGCGCACTGGTTCTCGTGTGTTGGCAAGCCGAGCGTGCGGCAGGGTAGTTGGTCGCCCAGATTTGTGGGGTGATTATTCCAGAGGGTCGAAAATCTGACCATACGGGCCTCTTGTACAATAGCGCGAACAGCGTTTCACAATCTTGCAAAGTCATTGAATGACGAAAGATTTCAGCACGCTATATCACAGGCTTTGGCGGCGCAGAAGCGGCGTATTCAAGATGTCCGGAGCGAATACCTGTACAGAGCGTAGAGCGCGCCGTAACATATCAACAAGCCGATCACCGATGGCGGCACCAGCGTCCAGGCGGACTCATTTCCGAAGTAGAAGCTCCAGGCCAGCTTGCCCGCCATGGCTGCGGTGATGGCCGCCGCGCCGGAGATGAAACTGCGCGTCCAGAGCGCTAGCGCCAGCCAGAAAAACCACGCCGGTATGGTGGCGCTGATGAGAATTTTCCACCATGGCCACGGCCCTAGCAGATATTCCTTTTCCATCCGCAAAAACTCGACGACCTGCGCATCCGGAGCATCCGGCTTCGGAAACCAGAACATGCTCGTCAGCAGCCCGAAGATCGTCAGAAGCACGCCGCCAAGGCTGCGACGATACGCGAAATAACAGAACGGGATGATGAACATCGGGCGAATATACCAGCTCAACGGGTTGTGATGCCGGTCCCATGCCCATGTGGCGAAGTCCTGAAGCCAGTCCATGACGCGCGCTCCCGATAGCTTGCGGCGACCCTAGCCGCCCTCCTCGACGCGCTTGCGACGCAACGATGCCCAGCTTTCAAGCCGCTCGCCGAGATCAGCCTCGAAGCCGCGCGAGGTTGGCTGGTAAAAGTCCTGCCGCTCGAGTTCATCCGGAAAATAGCTCTGGCCGGAGAAAGCGTCTTCGGCGTCATGATCGTATTCATAACCCTGCCCATAACCCTCATCGGCCATGAAGCGCGTTGGCGCGTTCAGGATATGCTTGGGCGGGGAGAGCGATCCGTGCTCCTTGGCCGCACGCATGGCGCTCTTGTAGGCTACATACGCGGCGTTCGACTTGGGCGCGCTGGCCAGATAGATCACGGTCTGCGCGAGCGCCAGTTCGCCCTCGGGAGAGCCGAGAAAATCGTAGGTTTCCTTCGCGGCGTTGGCCTGCACGATGGCGTGGGGGTCCGCGAGGCCGATATCCTCCACAGCCATGCGCACCAACCGCCGCGCGAGATAAAGCGGGTCTTCGCCGCCGTCGATCATGCGGCAGAACCAGTAGAGCGCCGCGTCCGGGTCGGAACCGCGCACGGATTTATGCAGCGCGCTGATGAGGTTGTAATGCCCGTCGCGGCTCTTGTCGTAGAGGGGCGCGCGGCGTTGGACGAGCTTTGTGAGAGCTGCCCCGTCACGCTGCCTGTCATCGCCGGGCGCGGCGGCGGCGAACACCTCCTCCGCCAGATTTAGGAGCGTGCGGCCATCGCCATCGGCCATGCCCTTGAGCAGGGAGCGCGCATCCGGATCGAGCGGCAGCCGGCGCGCCTCGGCGGCCTCCGCCCGCTGTAAAAGCGCCTCCATCGCCGCGTCGTCGAGCCGTTGAAATGTCAGCACCTGCGCCCGCGAGAGCAACGCGCCGTTCAGCGCAAAGGAAGGATTTTCGGTGGTCGCGCCGATCAGGATGATCGTGCCGTCTTCCATCAGCGGCAGAAAGCTGTCCTGCTGCGAGCGGTTGAAGCGATGGATTTCATCGACGAACAGCGCGGTCCCCTGCCCCATGGCGCGCCGGTCGCGGGCAATGGCGAACACCTCGCGCAGATCCGCCACGCCTGAAAAAATCGCCGATAGTTGCTCAAAGTGGAGACTGAGACCTTGCGCCACGAGCCGCGCCGCCGTGGTCTTGCCGGTGCCGGGTGGTCCCCAGAAAATCATCGAGCGAAGGCCGCCGCTGGAAATCATGCGCGTCAAGGCGCCGTCTGGCCCGACGAGGTGATCCTGTCCTGCAATATCGGCGAGCGACTGCGGGCGCATGCGGTCAGCGAGCGGGCGCCGAACCGTCTCCTCCAGCCCCGCCGCCTCGAACAGCGAAGCGTCCTTCTTGCCAGAGCCTTTGGCGCGCCGGGGTTTGTCCATGGGATTTAACTGCGGAAAACCGTCCTCAACTCGCGACCGCGCCGCTTGATCACCAGACGCCACAATCTCGTCGGCTGGCTGACTAGCGCGAGCACTTCAGAGACAGTGCGTATCGGGCGCCCGTTGACGCTGGCAATGATGTCTCCGGGCTGCAGACCGACCCTCCGCGCCGTGGAGTATGCCTCGGTCTCGATAACGGCGACGCCTTCGGTCACATCAGCGGATAACTCCTCCGCGACGGCTGGGGAGAGGTTTGCGATCCGGGCGCCCGAAAACGGATTGGACCCGGTTAGAATACGCTCATCTCGCGGCACCGTTTCCGGCGCCGGCATGAGGGCTATAGACACCGTCCGCTTGCGCCCTAGGGGCTGCAAAGCCTCGACTTTCACCGCGCCATCAAGGCCCTTGGTCGTGAAATAATAATAGAATGTTTGCGGGTCGGTGACTGGGCGGCCGTCAACCGTCAGGATCACGTCGCCCGGCCGCAGGCCCGCCCTCTCGGCTGGACCGCCCGGCATAGTCGAAACGACCAGCGCGCCCGCCGTCCGGTCAAGCCCGATGGCCTGCGCGACGTCTCCCGAAACTGCTTCGAGCTTGGCGCCAAGCCATGGCCGACGCACGCGCCCGCCTTGCACCGCACTATCCACGATAAGCTTGACCATATTGGCCGGAATAGCGAAACCGACGCCCTGCGAACCCCCGCTGCGCGTGAATATCGCCGTATTCACGCCGATGAGCTTTCCATCCATGTCCACCAGAGCGCCGCCTGAATTGCCCGGATTGATCGCCGCGTCCGTCTGGATGAAAAACTGATAGTCAGTCACGCCCACACGCGTTCGGGCTAGCGCTGAAACGATGCCGCTCGTGACCGTCTGGCCGACCCCGAACGGGTTGCCGATGGCCAGCACAAGATCGCCAACTTCGAGCGCGTCGCTGTCGCCGAAACTCAGATGCGGAAATATACCATCAGCGTTCTGGATTTTGAGCACGGCGAGGTCGGTTCGCTGATCCTTGAGGATAACCTTGGCCTCAAATTCGCGGTTATCCGCGAGTGCAACCGTAACGCCTGCCTCGCTGTCGCCCTGAATGACGTGGTTGTTGGTTATGATCAGTCCGTCAGGGCTTACAATGACGCCCGAGCCAAGGGAGTTCTGAGCGCGGTCTGGCCGCCCCTGATCCTGACGGAAGAAGTGCCGGAAAAATGGATCGTTAATGGCGGGCGCACGGGTGAGCGCGCGGCGGCTGACGTAGACGTTAACGACGGCAGGCGCAGCCAACTTCACGACAGGCGAAAATGAGAGTTGGGCCTGCGCGCGAGTTGCAGGAGCCACACGGTCTTTGGGCGCAGCGATGCCGCCCATAGACAAAGACAGCGCTGTTAGAAAAATCGCGACCGGCGCTAAACGTTTAAAGCCGCCCATCAATGCCCCTGTCGGAACGGAAACGAAAGCCCATTCCGTCACTTGCTGTCGACTGTACGCGGCGCGGGTCTAAGCCGCCACGCGCTCGTCTTCGGCCTGCTCCTGACGTGGGCCGGAATCCTGACCCTTCGCCGACGTATCGCGGTCGACCAGTTCGATGACCGCCATTGGCGCGCTGTCGCCATACCGGAAACCCGCCTTAAGCACGCGCGTATAGCCTCCAGCGCGCGTTTCGTAGCGCGATGCGAGCGTATCAAAAAGCTTGCGTACCATGGCGTCATCCTGAAGGCGCGCCGCAGCCTGACGCCGGGCATGAAGGTCGCCGCGCTTGGCGAGCGTGATGTAACGCTCGACGACGCCGCGCAATTCCTTCGCCTTTGGCAAGGTGGTCACGATCTGCTCATGCTTGATGAGGGCCGCCGCCATATTCTGAAACAGCGCTTTGCGGTGCTCGTGTGTTCTGTTGAGCTTACGCCCTGAATTGCGATGACGCATCGTTAGTCTCCAAAGCTTGGACGGCTTTCAGATAGCCGCAAAGCGGTCTTGCCCGTCAATAGTGATCTTCAAAACGTTTCGCCAGTTCTTCGATATTGTCCGGCGGCCAGTTGGTCACGTCCATACCCAGATGGAGGCCCATCGCGGCCAGAACTTCTTTGATCTCGTTCAAAGACTTACGCCCGAAGTTCGGCGTGCGGAGCATCTCCGCTTCGGTTTTCTGGATCAGGTCGCCAATATAAACGATGTTATCGTTCTTGAGGCAGTTCGCTGAACGCACCGAGAGTTCGAGTTCGTCGACCTTTTTGAGCAGCGCGGCGTTGAACTCCAACTCCGGAACGCGGTCTTCCACCACGTCCTTCTTGGGCTCCTCGAAGTTCACGAAGATCGAGAGCTGGTCCTGCAGTATGCGGGCGGCGACGGCGACGGCGTCCTCTGGCGTCACAGACCCATCGGTTTCGACTTCCATCGTCAACTTGTCGTAGTCGAGAATTTGCCCTTCGCGGGTGTTGCCGACCTTGTAGGATACTTTTTTGACCGGGCTATACAGGCTGTCGACCGGAATATAGCCGATCGGCGCATCGTCGGGGCGGTTCTGCTCGGCAGGAACGTAACCCTTGCCCATGGAAGCGGTGAACTCCATGCGGATGGAGGCGCCTTCGTCGAGCGTGCAGATAACGTGCTTCGGGTTCAGGATTTCGATGTCGGAGCCAGCCTCGATGTCGCCAGCCGTCGCGACGCCAGGGCCTTCCTTCTTGAGCACCATGCGCTTGGAGCCTTCAGCGTGAACGCGCAGCGAAATATCCTTGATGTTCAGGATAATGCTGGTCACGTCTTCGCGCACGCCCGGGATCGACGAAAACTCATGCAGCACGCCGTCGATCTGCACGCTGTTGATCGCGGCGCCCTGCAACGAGGACAGAAGCACGCGGCGCAGCGCGTTGCCGAGCGTCAGGCCGAAGCCGCGCTCCAGCGGTTCGGCGATCATGGTGCCGAGGCGCTTGGATTCGCGACCTGACGCGATGTTCAGTTTCGATGGCTTGATTAAGTCTTTCCAGTTCTTCTGTAGCACTTAGCGTCCTCGCGTTTTGCCCTTCAGGGCTAAACCTCTAGTTTGTGGCGAGCGCGGCGCGCTCAAAGCCAGAATGTTGAATCGTTCGCCAGTTGTTGGCGCGTACGCGGATCGTTAGACGCGGCGGCGTTTGCGCGGACGGCAGCCATTGTGCGGAATCGGCGTGACGTCGCGGATCGACGTGATCTGGAACCCGACGCTTTGCAGCGCACGCAGCGCTGACTCGCGCCCAGAACCCGGCCCCGAAACCTCGATCTCGATCATTTTCATGCCGTGCTCGATAGCCTTCTTACCCGCATCCTCAGCCGCGACCTGAGCCGCGTATGGCGTCGATTTGCGCGAGCCCTTGAAGCCCATGGTGCCAGAGGACGACCAGGAAATGGTGTTGCCCTGCGCATCGGTGATAGTGATCATCGTGTTGTTGAACGATGCGTTCACATGGGCGACGCCCGATGCGATATTTTTCTTCTCACGGCGTTTTACCCGTGTCTTCTCTGTCGTCGGAGCCATAAAAACCTCTTAAAATCCGCGAGACGCGGGTAACGCCTGCGAGCGGCGGCAATTTGTGACGTGAAACCTTATTTCTTCTTGCCGGCAATCGCCTTTGCAGGACCTTTGCGGGTGCGCGCGTTCGTATGTGTACGCTGGCCACGCACCGGCAGGCCGCGACGGTGGCGTAGGCCGCGATAGCAACCCAGATCCATCAGACGCTTGATGTTCATCGACACCTCGCGGCGCAGATCACCCTCCACGACGTAATCGCGGTCGATCATTTCGCGGATTTGCAGGATTTCAGCGTCGGTGAGCTGGTTGACCCGGCGCTCCGGCGCAATATTCACCTGCGCGCAAATTTCCTTGGAGAATTTCGGGCCGATGCCATGGATATAGCGCAGCGCGATTTCCACGCGTTTTGCG
>JBGSLP010000505.1:0-1992 GCA_041740655.1 Alphaproteobacteria bacterium | reverse complement strand
GGCCTGATCCTCGCGTGTGCTCTTCTGATAGAAATAATCGAGGCCCGCCTCGCCAATCGCCACCACGCGCGGATGTGCCGCCGCTGCAACGATCTCCTCGACACTCACGGTTTTTTCCACCTCGTCGCTGGCGTAATGCGGATGCGTGCCGACCGAACATGTCACATCGTCGAACCGCTCCGACACGGCCAGCACCTGCGCGAAGCGGCGCACATGGGTGCATATCGTCAGCATGTGTCCGACGCCAGCCGCGCGGGCGCGTGCGACGACCGCGTCCAGTTCGGGCGCAAAATCCGCGAAATCGAGGTGGCAGTGACTATCGACAAGCATCACGCGGCGGGTTTCTCCTCGACGCTCTCGACATAGCGCGGGAAAACCGCCTCGGGCTTGCCGATGGATGCGCCGGGCGCCAGCCGCCCACCCTCGCCGAGCTGCGTGAAATCGCGCGAGACTCCGACGCCAAGCTGATCGAGCAGTTTGCCAGCCGCCTCCGGCGTGAAAGGCTGAGCGAGAATGGCCACCTGCCGCACCACTTCCGCCGTGACGTAAAGCACCGTGCCCATGCGCGTCGGATCGGTCTTTTTCAGCGCCCACGGCTCCTGCGCTGCGAAATAGCGGTTGGCGTCGCCAACGACAGCCCAGATTGCGTCGAGCGCCTTGTTGATCGCCTGCCGGTCCATCGCCTCGCGCGCAATTTCGAGTAGCGCGTCCGCCGCGCCGAGCAGCGCCGTGTCGGCCTCGGTGAACTCCCCCGGCGTGGGCAATACGCCGTCGCAGTTTTTCGCGATCATCGAGAGCGAGCGCTGCGCCAGATTGCCGAGATCGTTCGCCAGATCGGCGTTCGTGCGATTGACGACGGCCTCGTGCGTGTAGTTGCCATCCTGCCCGAATGGCACCTCCCGCAGAAAGAAATAGCGCAGGCGATCCGCGCCATACTCGGCTGCGAGGCTGAACGGATCGGTGACGTTGCCCGCCGACTTCGACATCTTCTCGCCCCGGCTCATGAGAAACCCGTGGCCGAAAACCCGCTTCGGCAGCGGAAGTTTCGCGGACATCAGGAACGCGGGCCAGTAAACCGTATGGAAGCGCATGATATCCTTGCCGACCATGTGAACGTCGGCAGGCCAGTAGGTTTTGTAAGCTTTCGAGCGGATGCTGGGAAAGCCCGCGCAGGTCAGATAATTCGTCAGTGCGTCCACCCAGACATACATGATATGCCCGGGCGCGTCCGGTACGGGAATACCCCAGTCGAACGTCGTGCGCGATATCGACAGGTCCTGCAGGCCGCCCTTCACGAAATTCACGATCTCGTTGCGGCGCTCGGCAGGCAGAATGAAGTCAGGCTGCTCCTCATAGAGCTTCAGCAGTTTTTCCTCATACTTCGACAGGCGGAAGAAATATGTCTCCTCTTCCGTCCACGTCACCGGCGTGCCTTGCGCGCCGACGCGCACGCCGTCCGCATTCAGCGAAGTCTCGTCCTCCGCGTAAAACGCCTCGTCGCGCACCGAATACCAGCCCTTGTAGCCGTCAAGGTAGATATCCCCGTTTTTGGCCATGCGTTTCCACATTTCCGCGACGGAGGCGTAATGACGCGGCTCGGTGGTGCGGATGAAATCGTCGTGGCTGACATTCATGACGCGCAGCATTTCCTGAAAGCGCGGCGTATTGCGATCCGCAAGTTCGGACGGGGTCATTCCCGCCTTCTGCGCCGTCTGCTTCATCTTCATGCCGTGCTCGTCGACGCCCGTCATGAACAGCACGTCATATCCGTCCAGCCGCTTGAAACGCGCGATGGCGTCGGTCGCGATGGCCTCATAGGCGTGGCCGATATGCGGCTCGCCGTTAGGGTAGGAAATGGCGGTTGAAATGGTGAATGACGGCTTGTCGGGCATTGCCCCTCACAGTGTTTTTGTATTGGCCCGTTGCGCCGCCTGAGCGACGGATTGCATCCGGGCGAAAATGTTGATCAGCAATGCGGCGCGGTCGAGATTG
>JBGSLP010000504.1:0-1643 GCA_041740655.1 Alphaproteobacteria bacterium | reverse complement strand
AATAATTCGGCCGGCACGCGCTCGCTTCGCTACGGCATCATGCGCGACCGGGTGACGGCGATTGACGCGATCCTTCATGACGGCGCCAGCATGCGGTTTGACGCCAGCCTATCCGACGGCCGCGCCAACGATCTCTCAGCTCAGGGCGAGTTGAAGCGCGATCTCGCCGCCATGGGCGCCCGATACGCGCCCCTGAAATCGGCGTTTCCAGAAGTTTCGCGACGGGTCGGCGGCTACAACATCGACGCGCTGGCGCCCAATGGCGCGCCCGTCAATCTCGCGACCCTGCTGGTCGGCTCGGAGGGCACGCTGGCGGTTTCGCGGCGGATCGAACTGGCGCTGGCGCCGCTGCCGAAAAACAAGGTCGTTGGCGTCTGCCATTTCCCGACCTTCCGCAGCGCCATGGAGGCCGCCCAGCATATCGTGAAGCTTGGCCCGGTCGCTGTCGAGGTGGTTGACCGCACGCTTATCGAACTGGCGCGCGCCATCCCGATGTTTCGAGCCAGCATGGAAAAGTTCGTGCGCGGCGAGCCTGACGCGCTCCTGCTGACCGAGTTCGCCGAGGACGACCAGAACGAAAACCTGCGGCGCCTCGCTCAACTCGGCGAACTGATGGGAGATCTTGGGCATCCTAACGCTGTCGCGGAGGCGATCGACCCCGCATTTCAGTATGAAATTTGGGAGGTGCGCAAGTCCGGCCTCAATATCATGATGTCGATGAAGGCGGACGGAAAGCCGGTGTCGTTCATCGAGGATTGCGCGGTGCCGCTCGAACATCTGGCGGATTACACGGACCGGCTGACGGCGATATTCCACAAATACGGCACGGAGGGCACATGGTACGCGCACGCATCGGTCGGCTGCCTGCATGTGCGCCCGATGCTGAACCTGAAAACGGCGGACGGAACCCGCAGGATGCGCGCAATCGCCGAGGAAGCGTTCGCCATGGTGCGGGAGTATAAGGGCTCTCACTCTGGCGAGCATGGCGACGGGCTGGTGCGCTCCGAGTTTCATGAGGCGATGTACGGCCGTGAGATGACCGCCGCGTTCGAGACCGTCAAAGACCGTTTCGACCCGAACGCGCGCATGAACCCGGGCAAGATTGTGCGCCCGCCCAAATTTGACGACCGCAGCCTATTCCGATTCAAGCCTGATTACACCGTCGAGCCTTTCAAGGCCGCGCTGCATTGGGAAGGCTATCCCGGCGAGGGCAATGGCCTGCAGGGCGCGGTCGAGATGTGCAACAACAACGGCGCCTGCCGCAAGCTCAAGGGCGGCGTCATGTGCCCGTCCTATCGCGCCACCATGAACGAGCGCGACGTGACGCGCGGGCGGGCCAACACTTTGCGGCTGGCGCTCTCTGGGCAACTCGGGCCCGATGCGCTCGGCTCGGACGACATGCTGGAGACCATGAAGCTTTGCGTCTCATGCAAGGCGTGCCGGACGGAATGCCCGACGAGCGTCGACATGGCGAAAATGAAGATCGAGGTGCTGGCTGCGGCGAACAAGCGGCGCGGTCTGCCGCTTCGCGACCGCCTCGTCGCCTATATGCCGCGTTACGCGCCCTACGCCTCCGCCGCGCCATGGCTGTTCAATGCGCGTGACGCTATCCCCGGCATGGCGGCGGCGTCTGAAATCATGGC
>JBGSLP010000503.1:0-1685 GCA_041740655.1 Alphaproteobacteria bacterium | reverse complement strand
GCAATCGTCTTGTGCATGGAGCCCGGCGCTCCGCCCACCAGCGCGTTCCAGAGCGGGCAGCGATGCGCGGACGTGATCACGAGTCTGCGGCCCGCCTCCTCGCGCATTTTTTCCAGCGCATCGAGGAAGGCCTCGTCATGCCAGTACTCGCCCCGGCAAAACCGCCCGCCGCACCGGCAGGCGAGTTCCCGCGCCGTAAAGTGAGGCCAGCGCCACCCGGACGCATCGAAAGAGGAAACAGACGCAAACAACATGCGCCAAGGCTAACCCCGGCCGCACCCCGGTCGGATTGAATTGCATGTTTTTGGCGCTGACCTGCAGGCGCTGCTGGCGCTCAGCCCAAAAAATTGAGGGACAGGCCCGCGCCTGTCCCTCAAGATATTCGGCCGCTTCGCCTGCGCCCCGATGCCCGGAAGCTGGCGCTAACCGTTTAGAGTGAGCCCCGCATTTTCTCGAGATGTTCGTCGGCTTCCTTGCGCGTCATATGACCGGCCTTGACGGCCTCATCGAGCGCCAGTTTGGTCTTCTCATATTTCTGCTGCGCATCGGCGGCGATTTCGGTGCGCTCTGACTCGGTGAAATAGACGTCCGGATTGGAGCAATGGGACATCCCCTCCATCACGGCGTCCAGAATACGCGTCGCCTGATTGTCGCTGAGCGCGTGGCTCGCCTGAATTTCGGCCAACCGCTCAATCGTTCTGTTCAGCGCCTCAGTGTCGTTGCTCTCGTTTGCAGCGGCCATATCGACGGTCGCCCGCAGAAAGGAATCGGCTGCGCCCAGGTCATCAGGCTTCGTCTTGTTGGCGATCTGGCGCGTGATGCAGCCGCAGCCGATGATCGTTTCGACGCCGGACTTGTATTCCAGCCGCGAGGAGTCGAGCGCTTTCTCGCACGTCACCATCAGCGGGCGCTCCATCTCGGAGATCGAGAACCGCGTTTCCGCTTCCGCCCGGTCCTTCTTGATGGCTTCGTTTCCGGCAAACACCATCGCAGCAGCAACCACCGCGCCGATGCCATACTTTACCACTGCGCTCAAAACTGCCTCCCAGGTCGAGAATTGCTCTGATGGCAACCTACGCCTGAAGGACTTAGATTTCGCTCGCCGAACCGGTTGAATTTAACCAATCCGGCTAAACCCCGTCTTACGCCGCAACTACGGTCGCCGCCGCCGAAAAGCCGAGGCCCTTGGCCAGCGCCGCGCGCGAGGCGTTGTATTCCCGCTCCAGCTTGTCGACATAGGCCGAAACCGGTCCGCGCGTCTTCACCGCGCCGATGCCCTGCCCACAGCCCCAGATATCCTTCCAGGCCTTGGCCTCGGTATTGCCGCCCGAACCGAAATTCATCTTTGACGGATCGCTCTGTGGCAGGTTGTCGGGATCAAGCCCGGCCGCCACGATCGACGGCTTCAGGTAGTTGCCATGCACGCCGGTGAAGAGGTTCGTGTAGGTGATGTCCTCGGCGCCATACTGGGCAATCGCATCCTTGTAGCGGTCATCGGCATTGGCCTCGTCGCACGCGATGAACGCCGAGCCGATATAGGCAAGGTCTGCCCCCATCGCGAGCGAGGCGGCCACCGCCCCGCCATTCGCGATCGAGCCTGACAGCGCCAGCGGCCCGTCAAAGAACTCGCGGATCTCCTGGATCAGCGCAAACGGCGACAGCGTGCCCGCATGCCCGCCCGCGCC
>JBGSLP010000502.1:0-3597 GCA_041740655.1 Alphaproteobacteria bacterium | reverse complement strand
AATCTATGGCGCGACGCGCATTTCCGAGCGTCATCGGCACCGCTATGAGGTCAACATGACCTATCGGGAGCGGCTAGAATCGGCGGGCCTGCGATTTTCCGGCATTTCGCCCGACGGGTTGCTGCCGGAGATCGTCGAAATTCCAGACCATCCGTGGTTCATCGGCGTGCAGTTCCACCCGGAACTGAAATCGCGCCCGTTCGATCCGCACCCTCTGTTCGCCAGCTTCATCGAGGCGGCGGTGGAGCAAAGTCGTCTCGTCTGACGGTTTTGCCAGCTATCGCCCTAGGTATGTAACGCCCCGGCGCCTTGCTGCGAAATCGTGTTGTAGCCACATCGCAGAAACGCTTCAGTGGGCCGTCGCATCGGATGCTTTCCATTTCACGCAGAACCATAGCGCTTGGCGTGTTGGCGATGCTCGTCGCTCTCGCGATCGGGCTTGGATCGAGAACGCACAGTCTTGACCCGACGAACCCCGCGATCACGCTGGCCGATATAGAGCGCGCGGTGGAAGCAAAATTTGAAGCGCCTCAGATTGCCGCTGACGCGCTTGCCTCTACCATCGGCGATCCGGGCATCATCGCCTTCGACGTTCGTGAGCGCGCGGAGTTCGACCAAAGCCATATCGAAGGGGCAACGCATTTATCCCCGGCGATGAGCGCAGAAGAGTTCGCCGCAGTCTACGCGCCGATGCTGAAGGGCAAAAAAGTTGTGTTTTACTGCGCGGTCGGCGTCCGTAGCTCGATCATGCTCAACCGATTGCAGGGCGTGCTTCGAGAGAGCGGCGCCGCCAGCGCCCACAATCTGCAGGGCGGCATATTTCGCTGGCATGCGAGCGGCAAACAGACCGTCGCTGGCAGCCAGCCTGTTCACGCCGTACACCCGTATGACGAGCATTGGGGCGCGCTCCTTGAGCGAACGCTAAAAGCGGATCGCGAAAAATGACATGCGCATCGTTCTTCCCGCTTAGGCGGTTTCTTTCCAGCGAAAAGAGAGATCTATGAAAGCCATGTTCAGAAGTTTGTTTGCATTGGGCTTGCTGATGTTTACCGTGCAAGCCGCCCCGGCTGCCGCGCAAGAGGCGGATCACGCCGCCGCGATCCAGAGTTATGGCGGTCTGCTCACAAAATACCTGAGTCCGAGGCCCGATGGCGTCGTCGGCGTCGACTATGCCAAATGGCATGCGTCAAAGAGCGACCGTGAGGCGCTCGACAAGGTGGTCGCCTCACTTGCTGCGCAGACGCCCTCAAAAATGCAGCGCGGCGAAGCGTTCGCTTTCTGGGCCAACCTGTACAACGCGCTTACGCTTAAGGTCGTGCTGGACGCTTACCCTGTCGCATCCATCAAGGACATCAAAAGCTCTGGCGCCGGTTTCTTCGATTTCAAATCCTATCTCGGCCCGTGGCGCACCAAGCTCGCGACGGTTGAGGGCAAGGAACTTTCGCTCGATGACATCGAGCACTCGATCATGCGCCCCACATTCAAGGACGCGCGCGTGCATTATTCAGTCAATTGCGCCTCTATCGGTTGCCCCGACCTGAAGCTGACGCCATGGTCTGCCGATACGCTGGAAGCTGACCTTGACGCCGCTGCGAAAGCCTATGTGAACCATCCGCGCGGCGCGAAGGTGTCCGAGGATGGCAAGCTCACCGTGGCGAGCATCTATTCCTGGTTTCAGGATGATTTCGGCGGAACCCCGGCAGGTGTTGTGGCTCACCTGATGAAATATGCGGAGCCTGCGCTTGCAGCCAAACTCAACGGCAAGGCTGGTTTTGACGGCCACGAATACGACTGGGCGCTGAATGCTACGCCGTAAACGGCGAGTACGCGTCGCATGATCGCGCGACCAGCCAACATCGCCGTTCTTGTATGCGCCGGGGTTATCGCGGCCAGTCAGGTGGCGCTGGTTGCGATTTCGCCGGGCATAACCCACGAGACGGCGCGAGACCTTGCTGTGATCGCACCGTTAATCCTGCTCGTCGCTTGCCCCGCCGCCCTGTCGCTTCTGCTCGTGGCGTGGCTCGCGCGCTCGTCCCAGCCCGCGAGTGCGATGATCGGGCTGGCCTTGCTGGGCGCGTTCATCCGGCTGATCTGGTTCGGATCGGCGCCGCCTGTCGAGGACGACTTCTACCGCTATCTCTGGGATGGTGCGATGCTGGCGCACGGCTTCAACCCGTACACGCTATCGCCCGCGCAGATCCTGCAAGGCGCAGGCGCGATCCCGCCCGACATTGCGCAACTGGCGACCGAGGGCCGCGAGGTTCTGAAAGCCATAAACTTCCCCGAACTCCGCACGATCTATCCTGGAACCGCGCAGGGCGCCTTCTCTATTGCGCATCTGATCGCGCCGTGGAGCCTCGACGCCCTGCGCGTCGTGTTTCTGGCAGCCGAGGGGGCCACGGTCCTGTTGCTGATCTCGTTGCTGCGCGTTCACGGGCTCAATCCGCTCTGGGCTGGCCTGTACTGGTGCAATCCGTTCGCGTCATTCACGATGATCGGGATCGCGCATGCCGACGCGCTGATTGCACCATTTCTGCTGGGCGCGCTGCTCGCGCAGATACGCGGGCGGTTTCTGCTCGCCGCAATGCTTCTGGGTTTAGCGGCGGGCGTGAAGCTCTGGCCGATCCTGCTTGCGCCGCTTCTCCTGCGAGCGCGTCTGGGCAGCCCGAAACGGCTTTTCGGCGCCATGGCTTGCATTGGCGCAGCGTTGGCGATCACTACATTGCCGCTCATTCACTCAACGCTGGATGCAGGTTCCGGGCTGACGGCTTATGCAGGCGCGTGGTGGAATAACAATGCGATTTTCGCCTGGGCGAGCGTTGCGGCTCAGTCGTTGCTGCCGGAAGACGCCGCAATGCCGATCCTGCGCGCGGGCGTGGCGGCGATTGCGGCAGGCGTTGCGCTGGCGGTCGCTATTCGGCCACATGAGACGCCTTCCGAGTTGACAAGGCGGGCGCTGTTGGTTGCTGCGACAGCTTTTTTCTGCTCGCCTGCGCAGTTCCCCTGGTACGCGAGCTGGTTTCTCCCGCTTGCCACGCTTCATCGCTTTTGGCCACTGCTGGCGGTGTCCGTGCTGTTGCCAGCCTATTACCTGTTCTTTCCGACATGGGGCACGCCCGGATATGACTTTTTCGGTTATGGCTTGGCGTTAATCCACGCGCTTCCAGTTCTTGCGTGGCTGGTGTGGCGAGCGCTTCATGCCGTCCGGCCAAGTACGGCCTCACATGACATACGGAGTGGCGCCTGATGGAAAATCCTTTCAATCTGCGGGTTGCGGTCATCATTCCAGCCAAGAATGAGGCGCTTGCCCTGCCAAAGGTATTGACCGCGCTTCCCGGCTGGGCGCGGCCCGTCATCGTCGCCGATTACAATTCAACCGACGGAACCGGGGAAATTGCAGTGGCCCACGGGGCGCATCATCTGCGCGTCACCCGTCCCGGATATGGCGCGGCATGTCTACAGGCGCTGGCGATCCTGCCGCCGCATGACGTCGTTGTTTTCCTCGATGCTGACGCAAGCGACCGACCGGAGGATATCTCGCTATTGCTCGCTCCAATCGCTGAGGGCGCCGCCGATTTCGTGCTCGGTTCGCGCACT
>JBGSLP010000501.1:0-2843 GCA_041740655.1 Alphaproteobacteria bacterium | reverse complement strand
ACGTGCCCGCGCGAAATCTCGAAAAACCGCTCGACATCCTCGACGAACGGGCGGCGCGTATCGCCCTCCCACGGCAGGGCGCCGTTGAGCCCGAGCTGGCCGCGCTGGCCAATGGCGATGATGGAGCGGATGAGGGGCATTTCAGCATCATAAAACTCAAACATTTTAATTTATCAAGCATTGCATTGATTCTTAAACAAGAAAGTTTTTTAATCTTTGCTGACTCTAGCCTTCGAGATAAAAATATGGATTTCTTTGACGATATAGCCGCGCGTTATGGTAGTTTGTTGGAGTTATTGGGCTTTATTTTCGGCTTTTTTGGTTTTGCCTTCGGTATTTGGCGATTTCTTCGCGAACGGAAGGCGGTACAAGAACTTGACCAAAGTAGACGCGATTTAGAAGAAGCTCGTTCACGTTTGAACGAACTTGATAAATTCGCCGATGGCTTAAAAAAATATAGGGACGCACTATAGATGAGCATTTGGACCACTATGGCAGCCCAAGTCATGCCAGCACCCGCTATTCCGGTGGTTTCTGTAGGAAATTTAAAGGGCGGGGTTGGCAAGACAAGCGTAGTGGCTAATTTAGCAACAGCATTGGTGAGAGGGGGGCTGCGCGTACTTGCTATAGACCTTGATTTTCAGGCTTCACTTTCTGTCGCTTTCCTTCCTGCAATTTTGCCTCGCAATGAAATTTCGGATGGGGGCGTCAATATATTGCTCGGGTCAAGCTATCATATGTTTCATGATAGTAGAGTGACAAGCAAAGGAATTGGTGTATATTCTAAACTAAGTTTAGTGCGGACTTCTCTTGACCTTGCTATCGTTGAAGATATGTTACTCTCTAGTTTTATTCTTGGCAAAGAAAAAGGAGATCCTCGCTTTGCGCTCTCGCGAAAGTTAACAGACCCGCAACTACAGCGTGATTTTGATGTTGTGTTGATCGACACACCTCCCCGTTTGACGATGGCATCGATGAATGCGTTTTGCGCTTCAACTCATGTGTTGATACCAACAGCGCTCACTCCTATGGCACTAAGTGGTGCCTTGACTTTTGTTGAGTATTTACGTCAGTTTCAAAACTCACTTTGCCCAAGACTTAACATCCTTGCGGTCTTGCCAACGTTAACTCGCGCCCAATTTAGCCTTGCTGAGCTTCGCCCTTTAGAAGACGCATTACGCGACATACCCATCTGGTCTGATTTACGAATTCCATATCGCCAAGGAATAGCGGATAATAAAGTTCTTACTGATCAGTTACTTAAGGGCATATTTGATACGTTAGCACTAAAAGTCATGCATACACTTGAATTAAAGCCGAATGGAGCAGATGAAGGTATCGGAACTTATCGAAGCACTCACCCTAGTAGGTGACGGCTATCGCAATAAAGCCGGTTCAAAGCCAGCGGATGCTGTCGTGAAGCTTATCGAGCAGCTTCGCGGGGCAGAGGATCTGAGTCTTAGGGAATGGGTAAAAAGTAGGCTAGATAAGCCATTAAAGGTTTCAAAAAAACTTAACTCGACAATCGAAAATGATGAGATGAACTCTCTAGCCAACGCGTTGTCTCGATTGGAGAGCCATGCAGCAATAGACTCGTTTCTTGCGAGCTTAAGTTTGAGCGCACCTAGTTGGCGAATGCTAGCAAAATATGTAACCGGCAAAGGGGCTCCTACGGGTATAGCGGCCAAGCAAGCCATAGAGGCGCATTATAGTAACCGGCTGCTAGCTACTGAGCGTGTCGAAAGCGTTAAGCGTCAATTTCGGTAAATTACTCCGCCGCCGCCTGGCGCTTCACTGGTCGCCGCTTGAGCAAATCCGCCAGAAACTGCCCCGTGTAGCTCTCCTTCACCTTCGCGACCTGCTCGGGGGTGCCCGCCGCTACGATGCGGCCGCCGCCGTCGCCGCCCTCGGGGCCGAGGTCGATCACCCAGTCGGCGGTCTTGATGACCTCAAGATTGTGCTCGATCACCGCAACCGTATTGCCCTGGTCCACCAGTTCGTGCAGCACCTCCAGGAGCTTGGCCACATCATGGAAATGCAGCCCCGTCGTCGGCTCGTCGAGGATGTACAGCGTCCGCCCGGTCGCGCGCTTGCTCAGCTCCTTCGACAGCTTGATGCGCTGCGCCTCGCCGCCCGACAGCGTCGTCGCCTGCTGCCCCACCTTGATGTATGACAGCCCGACGCGCACCAGCGTGTCCATCTTGTCGCGCACGGCGGGCACGGCCTTGAAGAAGTCCGCCGCCTCCTCCACCGTCATGTCGAGCACGTCGGCGATGGACTTGTTCTTGAACTTCACTTCCAGCGTTTCGCGGTTGTAGCGGCGGCCCTTGCACACATCGCAGGTTACGTAAACGTCGGGCAGGAAGTGCATCTCGATCTTGATGACGCCGTCGCCCTGGCACGCCTCGCAGCGCCCGCCCTTTACGTTGAACGAGAACCGCCCCGGCTGATAGCCGCGCGCTTTGGCCTCCGGCAGCCCGGCGAACCACTCGCGGATGGGCGTGAATGCGCCGGTATAGGTCGCGGGGTTCGAGCGCGGCGTGCGGCCGATCGGCGATTGGTCGATGGCGATCAGCTTGTCGAGATGCTCGAGCCCTTCGATTCGCTCGTGCGCGCCCGGCTCTCCCTCGCCGCCGTTGAGATCGCGCCGCAGCGCCTCGACCAGGATGTCGTTCACCAGCGAACTCTTGCCCGAGCCGCTCACGCCGGTGATGCACACGAACACGCCCAGCGGGATTTCGGCGTCGACGTGCTTCAAGTTGTTGTGCGACGCCCCGAGGATGCGCAGCTTCGTGTCGCCCACCGGCCGGCGTTTCGAGGGCGTTTCGATCTTCTGTTTGCCC
>JBGSLP010000500.1:0-1545 GCA_041740655.1 Alphaproteobacteria bacterium | reverse complement strand
GAGCAGCAATAAAATCAGCACCGGCGGTAGAAGAAACGAGAAGATGCCCCACCACACCTGATCCCGCCCCCGCTTCGGCGCAATGATCGCCGCCGCAAGCCCTGCAATGAACATCGCCGGGGGATAAATGGCGAAAAACATAATAAACATATCCGACATGAGCAGCCCTCCGCACACGCTCAGCAAGGCGCGATTGCGACACATATCGGGACGCCCCGCGCCGGTTGCAGCAGGTAAAGAGAATTATTTGTTTTTTATGCGTATGGCGGCCATATAGTTCGTATGGAAACGCCTTCGAAGACTTTTCGCAAGATGAACGGTCTCGGCAACGATTTTGCCGTGTTCGACGCGCGCGCCTACCCCATCGCGATCGGTCCGGAAACCGCGCGGCGGATTGCCGATAGAACCACCGGAATCGGCTGCGATCAGGTTGTCGTGCTGGATAGGTCCACGCGCGCTGACGTGTTCATGCGGATACTGAACGCCGATGGATCCGAGGTGGCCGCCTGCGGAAACGCCACTCGCTGCATTGCGGGCCTCATGAGTGAGGAGCTTGGCAAAGCCGAGGTCGCCGTCGAGACGGCGGCGGGTGTGCTGTCGGCGATCATGCGCGATGACGGCCTCGTGACGGTCGACATGGGAGAGCCCCGGTTTGGCTGGCAGGACATTCCGCTGGCGCAGGAGATGAACACGAAGGCGCTCGATTTTTCGGTTGCGGTGGACGGCATGCCGTCGCTCGATTTTGCAAGCGCCGTCAATGTGGGCAATCCGCACTGCATTTTCTGGGTCGATGACGCCGCTGGCTATGACCTTGGCTCTATCGGGCCGATGGTGGAAACCGATCCGCTGTTTCCCGAGCGGGTCAACGCTTCGCTGGCGCAGGTTACGTCCAGCGCCTCCATTATCCTGAGGGTATGGGAGCGCGGGGCGGGCCTCACTAAAGCATGCGGAACCGCCGCTTGCGCTGCAGGCGTTTCAGCCGCGCGTAATGGCCTGAGCGCACGCAAGGTGACGGTAAGCCTGCCGGGCGGCGATCTTCTCATTCACTGGCGCGAGTGCGATAATCGCATTCATATGACCGGGCCATGGACGCTGGATTATGTAGCGGAGGCATCGCCCGCGCTATTCGGGGAGGCGCCTCGCGTAAGTTTGCAGATATGACAGATAACCGCCTGATCACCTTCGGATGCCGCCTCAACGCCTACGAAACGCAGGCGATGGATGAGCATGCGCGGGCGGCGGGCCTCGACAAGGCTGTCATCGTCAACACATGTGCGGTCACGTCGGAGGCAGTGCGCCAGGCGCGCCAGACGATACGCCGCGCGCGTCGCGAACAGCCCGATGCAAAAATCATAGTGACAGGGTGCGCGGCGCAAATTGACCCGGCGGCGTTCGAGGCAATGCCGGAAGTCGATCACGTCATCGGCAATGCTGAAAAAATGCGGGGCGAAACCTTCCGCGATCTGGCGGGCGGCGCGGCGGCGCGAGCGCGCGTCGGCGATATCATGGCTGTGGCCGAAACGGCGCATCACCTGATCGGCGGCT
>JBGSLP010000499.1:0-3735 GCA_041740655.1 Alphaproteobacteria bacterium | reverse complement strand
GTCACCGCCGGCATTCCCCAAACCCGTCAATTTCGCATGTGACTGCCCGCCCGGCTGCCAACATTCCCAGTATTCATACCGCAACCACCAAGCGGCGCAATATGAACTCAACAAAACCATGGGGATACGGATCTCGGTGTGGCTTCTACGCACTACGAGACATATTTGCATTCAGAATAAGCAGTTCCCCGGGGTCTATGCGCACCAAAATCGCATAAAATTTTCAATATGAACGGGGAAACTGCATCCGAACGAGGCATTTGGCGGGCTGGCGTTAGAGGGTTATCCGCGCGGATGCGATCTTTCGATCGTTCGCAGAAGGCTTTCGCGATCAACCTGCGTGTAAATCTGCGTTGTGGAGAGGCTTGCGTGACCAAGCAACTCCTGGATCGAGCGCAGATCGGCGCCGCGACCGAGCAAATGAGTGGCGAACGAGTGGCGCAGGGCGTGGGGCGTCGCCGCCGCTGGCAAATCAAGTCCAGTTCGCAGTCTGGCGACCAATAGCTGAAGGATGCGCGCGCGCAGCGGCCCACCCTTCACGCCGACGAACAACGGCGAGTCCGGAAGCATGGGGTACGGACACTTGGCCAGATATCGAGCAAGTTGCTCCTGCGCTATGGGCAGCACGGGAACGATCCGCTCCTTGCCGCCCTTCCCCATGACGCGCACGGAATCGCGTGGGGCGATAGGTGCGTCGCGCCGCTTGAGGTTGAGCGCTTCGGAAATGCGCAAACCCGAGCCATATAGAAGCAACAGCGCCGCCTGATCCCGCGCGCCAACCCACTCCGGCGCTTCCGAGGCAGGCTCGGCGCTCGCTTCCATGAGATCGCGAGCCTTGCCCTCGGTCAGCGGCCTTGGGATCGAATGATTGAGCTTCGGCAGCGAAATCGTCAAAATCGCGCGGTTCTTGATGATCGCCGCCCGCTCAAGAAAAGTGAACAGCGCTCTTAATGCCGAGATTGTACGCGATAAAGTGCGGCTGCAGGCTTCATCCGCACGCCGGGCGGCGAGAAAGGCTCGCACATCCGCCGCGGATAATGTGTTGAGGCGGCCGGGTGTAACTTCGCCATCCCAGTGACCGTTTAGAAATTCGATGAACTGGCGAGCGTCACGTTCGTAGGCTTCGAGCGTGTTTGCAGCAAGGCGGCGTTCGACGGTCAGGTGTCGGAGCCATGCATTGATTGCCTCGACCGTTGCGGCGGGCGCCTCAAGTGTTGTGTATTCGATCGCCCGCGCCGTCATGGTTCTGCCTGTGAATGCCCGCTATAGGATGCTCTGCCCCGTTTTAGACCAGTCAGCAAGAAACTGTTCTAACCCTTTGTCGGTTAACGGATGTTTAACGATCTGCTTTAGCACAGAGGGGGGCACCGTTGCGACGTCCGCGCCAGCCAGAGCCGCCTGCGTCACATGCAGCGGGTGTCGGATCGAGGCTGCAAGGATCTCGGTTTTGAGAGCCGGGTAATTGTCGTAAATCGTGCGGATGTCCTCGATCAGCCGCATGCCGTCCTCGCCGATGTCGTCCAGCCGTCCGATGAACGGCGATATGAAGGTCGCGCCCGCCTTCGCGGCGAGCAGCGCCTGATTGGCCGAAAAGCACAGCGTGACGTTCACCTTATGGCCCTCGCCGGACAGCGTGCGGCACGCCTTGAGACCTTCCCAGGTCAGCGGCAGCTTTACGGTGACGTTGGATGCGATGGCGGCGAGCTTACGACCTTCCTTCACCATCAGCGCCGCATCGACGGCCGCGACTTCCGCGCTGACCGGCCCCTCGACGATGTCGCAGATTTCGCGGATGACGGTCAGAAAGTCACGGCCGGATTTGGCAATGAGCGACGGGTTGGTTGTGACGCCATCCAGCAGGCCGGTCTGCGCGAGTTCGCGGATTTCTCCGACGTCGGCTGTGTCCACAAAAAATTTCATTCCGTCTCCACCCGGTTGGATTGCTCACGTTTCTTTTGGCGCACTCTGCCATTTCGCCAACTGCGGTTCAATGACGCAGTGTTAACCCGAAGCCCATATAAATGTGTAACGCAAAAAGGGGCTTGCACATTGCATCCTGTATGCATTCGAAGGCGCGCATACAAGATGCTGATTAATGATGTGTTTCAAATGTTTAAGCCAGATTTACAAAAACTCCTCGATGATTACACGGCGCGGTTCGGCGCCCTGCCGGTAGCGTTGCTGTTTCGCGACCCGAGCATGACGCGGCGCATTTTCGAGATCATTGAACTCGCGCTCGAACAGGACCGCCCTCTCACCAGAGCGGAGATTTTCGCGCTCACGCGCACGAACACGGCAGAGCGCGCGGCGATGATCCAGGTCGGGGATACTCTGCCGGACGCAGCATTTTTGACGATGACGTCGTCCGGCCCTCAGCACATCTCGGTAGAGGATGTTTTCGCCCATAAGTGCGTTGTCCTGTTCGCTATCCCCGGCGCATTCAATCCGACCAGCCACTATTTTCATTTGCCGGGGTATCTCGACCATTACGAGGCGTTCAAAGCGCGCGGCGTCGATACGATAGCGTGCACCGCCGTCAACGACGTGTTCGTGCTCGATGACTGGGCCGTCGCTTCAGGCGCGCGCGACAAGATCACGTTCCTGTCGGACGGCAACGGGGATTTTGCATCGGCGCTTGGCATGAGTTTGAATGCGAGACCTCTCGGCCTTGGCAGCCGTTCGATACGGTATTCCATGTTGGTGAGAAATATTCGCATCGACATCCTCCATGTCGAGGATGACTCCCGCGTTGCGGAAGTAAGCTCGGCCAGCGCCATGATCGAGGCTATGAGCGCGCTGGTCCACTAGCCCGCGCCGCCGGAATAATTTGCGGTGTGCGAATCGCCCGCGATCTCCTAAATCAACGGTCATGATGTTCCCGAGTGACGCCGAGAGCCGGGTCGCCGAAATCAAGACGGTTTCCGTTTTGTTTCCGTTGTGGCTGGAGAGGCCATACGATTATTTCGCTCCCGACGGCGTCGAGTTGCAGCCTGGCGATTTCGTGCTCGCGCCGATCGGTCCGATGCGGCGGATCGGGGTTGTATGGGACCCTCCGGCCAAGCACGATGCGGTCGATCCGAAAAAACTGAAAACCGTCATCGAGAAGCTGGACGCCGAGCCGCTGCCGGAGGTTTCGCGCCGGTTTGCCGAATGGGTGGCGCGTTATACGCTGATGCCGCTCGGCATGGCTCTGAAAATGATGATGAGTTCGTCGGAGGCGTTCGATGCGGAGGCGACGCGCTGGGGCTTCAAGCTTGTCGGCGCTCCTCCGGGAAGATTGACGCCCGGGCGCAGGCGCGTGATTGAGGCGGCGTCCAACGGCCTCGTCTGGCCAAAGGCGCAACTCGCGGAAATCGCTGGCGTCGGGTATTCGGTGATCGACGGGCTGGCCGAATCAGGAACATTCGCCCGCGTGGAGTTACCGCGCTCGAAAATGCGGGCGCCCCGCGCCGACTTCGCGCAGGTGGAGTTTGGCGCCGTACAGACCCGCGCGGCGCACTCGCTGCAAACGGCCGTTGAAACGGGCGGCTATTCCGTCAGCCTGCTCGACGGCGTTACGGGGTCGGGTAAGACGGAGGTCTATTTCGAGGCCGTCGCCGAGGCGCTGCGGCGCGGGTGCCAAGCTCTCATCATGCTGCCAGAAATCGCGCTGACCGGCCAGTTTCTCGCCCGCTTCGAGGCGCGGTTCGGTTGCCGCCCGGCGGAGTGGCACTCGCAGATTTCGCCGGGGGAGCG
>JBGSLP010000498.1:0-1829 GCA_041740655.1 Alphaproteobacteria bacterium | reverse complement strand
TCCCGCGCGCCCCCGCGCTCGCCGCTTAACGGCACCCCTTTGATCCAGGAGAACCCTATGAACCCCCGTCACTCTCTCAAAACGTTTGCCGCCGCATTGCTCGTATCGGCGGCGATCATGCCCTTCGCTCACAGCGCCTCTAATGCTGGACCGGAAACGGCCGCCAAGGCCGTGAGCGTCGCCGATCATCTGCGCATCCGGTACAAAACCGTGAATGTGGACGGTCTGGACGTTTTCTACCGCGAGGCCGGACCGAAAGGCGCGCCAACGATTCTGTTGCTACACGGCTTCCCGTCGTCCAGCCACATGTTCCGCGACCTGATCCCGCTGCTGGCGGACAAATATCACGTCGTCGCGCCGGACCTGCCGGGCTTTGGGCAAACGAAAGCGCCAGCAGATTACAAATATAACTTCGCAGCGCTGGCCGATACCATTGGCAATTTCACCGACGCGTTGAAACTAAACCGTTTCGCCATCTACGTATTCGACTACGGCGCGCCCGTCGGCTATCGGCTTGCGCTGAAGCACGCGGACCGCATCACGGCGATCATTTCGCAGAATGGCAACGCCTATGAGGAAGGCCTGAATCCGGAAGGCTGGGCGCCGATTCAAACGTACTGGAAGAACCCGACGGCCGAGAACCGTAACGCGCTTCGCCCGTTCTTCAAGCCCGACATCACGAAATGGCAATACACCCACGGCGCGCCGGACGGATCGCTCATCTCGCCGGATGGCTACACGATGGATCAGGTTACGCTGGATCGCCCGGGCAACGCGGAAATACAGCTAGATCTGTTCGGCGACTATGCAACGAACGTCGCGATTTATCCGAAATTCCATGAGTATTTCCGATCAAAGGAGCCGCCGCTTCTCGCCGTATGGGGCAAAAACGACCCCTTCTTTACCCCGGAGGGCGCGCTAGCCTACAAGAAGGACCTGCCCAAGGCCGAGGTGCATCTGCTCGACGCGGGCCACTTTGCGCTCGAAACCCACGGGGCGGAGATTGCCGCGCTGATCCGCGATTTCATGGACAGACATGTGAAAGCCGCGATGTAAACTGAGCCTCGAAGGCGGTCGCATACGCCGCCTTCCCCTTCTTTCAACCAAGGAATTGCCCATGACCGACTCCATTCCGACCACCGGACCGACCAGCATCCGCCCGCCTTTCACGCTGGAAACCGCCATCAAAAAGGCGCGCGCCGCAGAGGACGCCTGGAATACCCGCGACCCGCATCGCGTGTCGCTCGCCTACACTGAGGATAGCCGCTGGCGCAACCGCGCCGAGTTCCCCGTAGGCCGCGCGCAGATCGTGGAGTTCCTGACCCGCAAATGGGCGAAGGAGCTGGATTACCGGCTGATCAAAGAGGTTTGGACGTTTGCCGATAACCGCATCGCGGTGCGCTTCGCCTATGAATGGCACGACGACAGCGGCCATTGGTTCCGCTCCTACGGCAACGAGAACTGGGAGTTCGACGAGACCGGGCTGATGCGCCGCCGCTTCGCCAGCATCAACGATATGCCGATCAGGGAGTCCGATCGCAAATATCACTGGCCGCTGGGCATCCGCCCCGCCGACCATCCCGGGCTATCGCAGCTTGGACTTTAGCCCACTCGTCCTTAGATCAGGATTATTGAACTCTTGATTTGGAGAATGATATGGATGACACGCCCGCATTGCGTCCGCTTGTGACGCCCGCCAACCCTATCGACCCCGGCGCTCGCATTGGCCACGTGCATTTGAAGGTCGCTGATCTGGACCGCGCTCTGTCGTTTTATTGCGGTGTGCTCGGCTTCTCGCTCATGCAGCGGTATGGGAGCGGGGCCGCGTT
>JBGSLP010000497.1:0-3836 GCA_041740655.1 Alphaproteobacteria bacterium | reverse complement strand
TCGCACTACATTCCTAAGCTAAAGTTCAAACCTCGAAAAATCGCCGCACGGTCGCCAGCCCATCGCTTGGCGCCAGATTGTACAGGACGTTATGAGTTTCGTATTGCCGTTGAAATCTCCGCCAGGCACGAGCCTGCGACGGGTCGGCGTTAAACAGCTTGCCCAGGCTTTGCGCCATTTAACGCCGGAGAATGGCCAGCCTGACGTGCATCAGGCGCGAAAATGCTTCAAGCGCTTCCGCTCGCTGCTCCTTCTCGCCAAGCCAGCATTAGAGTGGACGGCGTTCGAGCGATACAATGTCGGGGCGCGCGATGTAGCCCGCTGCTTTGCGAGCGCGCGAGATCGGCAGGCGATGGTTGAAACAATCGCAAAGATCGAGGCGGATGGCGTCGAGCAAAAAGTGCGGGGGGTGTTAGGCGCGCTCAAAGCTGAATTGCAAAAAATTCCAGATCCCGCGCCGGCAGTCAACGAACGCGGGCAGTCACGGGCCTTGGCGGATTTGCTTGCACTGAAACGCGAATTCCGTTCCGAGCGCATTTCCGTTCAGGATTTCGACGGCCTGAAGGGTGGATTGATTGCGGTGTACGATAAGGGCCGCGTGCAGGCGCGTCAGCTTCGCGGAAGACCCGACGCCCCAGACGAAAGCCTCCACGACTGGCGCAAGTCCGTGCAGCGGCATTGGCGTCATCTGCAACTGCTTTCGGCGTGTTGGCCCGACATGATGCGCGAACAGATCAAACTCGCACGCGGCCTCTCGCAAATCTTGGGCGACGATCACGACCTGTCCATTCTGCGGGAACTCGCCTTACGGCAGCGGGGGATTGGGGGATCGGATGATGTGACGGCGCTCGCCGTGTTTTGCACTAAGCGCCAGATCGAGTTGCGGGCGGCGGCCGAGGCTTGTGGACATCGTCTTTTCGCGGAAAAGCCCAAGGCGCTCGCGAATCGGCTGGCGGCGTATTGGGAGTGCGCTGAAACCGCGCGCGAGGCGACTTTGGGCAAAGTCGGCGCGTCGGCGCATCACGCGCTGACACTGGTTAAATCCTAGTCGCGGACGCCTGCAAATTTTAGCGGCATCGCCGTCGTAAACTTGACCTGCTCCATGGCGAAACTTGACCTGAGGTCGCGCACGTCGATACGCGCGACGAACTTGCGGTAAAACTCGTCGAACCGCTCGATATCGGGCACGACCACTCGCAGCATGAAATCCGCCTCACCACTCATCCGATAAGCTTCGACGATTTCCGGGAAGGATTGGGCCACGGTGTTAAATTTCTCCAGCCACTGCGCGTTATGGTCCGGCGTGTTGATAGCCACGAACACGGTGACGCCAGCATTGATAGCTTTGGGATTAATTAAGGCGACCCGCGCGTGAATGACGCCGTCGCTTTCCAGCTTCTGAATTCGTCGCCAGCATGGGGTGGTGGATAACCCAACAGCCTTTCCGACATCGGCGACAGCCATCGTGCAATCTTTTTGCAGAAGCTCCAGAATTTTAATGTCCATAGCGTCCAACATGGGCGGGCTCCCAAGGTTTTTTTAATTATGCATTACGATATTGATCGCTCTTTCGCAAAAGAAGTGAACTTTAGCAAGACTTTTTAAGCACTTAACGTTTCTCTTATAACGCGTCGCATTTCTGGCACAAGCTCATCTTCAAACCAACCGTTGCGCCGCAGCCAACCATTATTACGCCACGACGGGTGCGGAAGCAGGATAATTGGACGCCCGGACTTGCGCGTTGGGCCACGCCACCACTCGAGAATTGTCGTCGTCATGTCTGCCTTCAGCGCATCTGGCCCGACATGGTATCGCTGTGCGTATGCACCTATGACAAGAGTTAAATCAAATTGAGGCAGGGTTGTGAACAGTCGCTCTCGCCACCTGAGCGCGCACTCCTTGCGCGGCGGCAGATCACCGCCTTTCGAGTCGTAGCCTGGAAAGCAGAAGCCCATCGGCGTAATCGCAACCTTCGAGGTATCGTAAAACTCCTCCTCCGTCACGCCCATCCAGGCGCGCAGCCTGACGCCCGACGGATCGGAAAAGGGCTTTCCGGACATGTGGGCGCGCATGCCGGGCGCCTGGCTAGCGATGCAAATGCGCGCCGTCGGGCTGATGCGGAAAATTGGGCGCGGTTCATGCGGCAGCGGCGTGCCGAGCGGCTCATCACGGCAGACGCGGCACGACCGTATTTCGTCCGCGAGTTGCGTAATGGCGCTATCGCCCGCGTTGGGTAGAAGCGCGTTCAGAACTCGACCGTCATGCCGTCATAGGCGAGCACGTAGCGCGCGGCGTCGACATCCGGGCGGCTGGCGAGCATCGCCTCGCTCATATGGGTGAGGATGATCTGGCGCGCGCCGATCTCCTCATATTCGCGGTCGATCATCTGGTAGTCCAGATGCATGTTGAGCCGCAGATCGTATTGATAGCATTCCATCAAATATAGGTCGGCATTGCGCCCCGCCTCGACAACCGTGTCTGTCCAGCCGGTATCTCCGGTGAAGGCGAAAATCTTGTCGCCGAGCGTAAATCTGAGGGCATATGACGGCGCGCCCGAGAAATGCCGCACCTCGAACGCTTCCACTTCGACGCCGCCGACCGTCTGCACCGCCCCGGGATACAGCTCCGTGAAGGTGATGAGGAAGCGCCGCTCCGCCATCGACACGGTCGGATAGAGGGCCTCACAGGTCCGCCAGAACCGTTCCTCGATGCCCGGAGGCCCGGCAATCACGACGTCCGCCGTACGACGGCTGATGTAAAGCCAGTCGATGAGCAGAAACGGCAGGCCGCCGAAGTGGTCGCCATGCAGATGCGTGATGAAAATCATGTCGAACGCCAGCGGGGACACGCCCGCATTTTTCATCGCCACCAGCGAGGTTGCGCCGCAATCGAGAAGGAAGGGCGCGCCCGCATGCTCCACGAAATAGCAACTGTTCATGCGACCGCCAGCGCCAAACGCATCGCCACAGCCGATCAGGGTGAGTTTTGAATTGGTCATGGCTTAAGCCGCCGCGCTTGGACGAGCCGACACGTCGGCGTGCCAGCGATTAAGGTTCGACATTTCTTCCGGCCATTTCATTCGCCCCGCGCGCATGAAATCGAGCGCTGCCAGCGCCGTGATGTCGGCAATGGTGAAACGATCCCCGGCGATGAACGCGCGGCTGGCGAGTTCGCGGTCGAGGTAACCCATCATCAGCATTGCGCGATCACGGTTCAGCGCCGCCCACTCCGGCAACTGCGGGCTTTCCAGAGCCTCCATCGCAGGCACGCCGTGCCTCACCGCATGGGCGATCGGGTAAAAAAGCTCCAGTTCGACGCGGCGATGCCACATCTCGACCATGGCCTGCTCCATGGCGCCCTCGCCGAACAGCGGCGGCGTTGGGTGGAGCGCCTCGAAATAACGGCAGATGGCGATGGACTCGGCGATCGGCGTGCCGTCATCGAGTACGAGCACCGGCACTCGCTGCCGGGGATTGAGCGCGCTGAACTGCGGCTCGCGATGATCCCCGCGCATGATGTCGATCTGCTCGAACGGAATATCCAAACCTTTTTCGGCCAGAAAAATTCGCACCCGGCGCGGATTGGGCGCACGCCTGTCCTCGATGATCTTCACTGACCGTTCTCCGGCACGCCACGACAGAAACGTTAATTCGCGCTCACCATGAACGCTAACAGGCCGCTGAAATGACTGCAACTGAGGCAAACATGTGGCGGATATAAACGCGAAATTAGGGAATTTTTACGAAAGATACATGAAGCGTCATTTTCGCATCCGCTACATGCGCAGGAAAGCGGTCGTAACGCCGGATAATGTATACAAAACGACTTCGGTTTTG
>JBGSLP010000496.1:0-4044 GCA_041740655.1 Alphaproteobacteria bacterium | reverse complement strand
CTGCCGCGTTTCACGGGCGAGGGCGCCGATGCGCTGATGGCGGAGGCGCAGGAGTTGCGCCGTCAGGCTGCCGAGGGGCTGGAATTGCGGCTGCGCGACGGACGTCTGGCGGCGGGCAAGACGGTTGACGATTACCGGGCGCGGCTTGAATTCGAGCTGGACGTCATCATCCGCATGAAGTTTCCCGGCTACTTCCTCATCGTCGCGGATTTTATCGGATGGGCAAAGCGCCAAGGCATTCCGGTTGGGCCGGGCCGTGGCTCTGGCGCGGGCTCTGTCGTCGCGTGGGCGCTATCGATCACCGACCTCGATCCGTTGCGTTTCGGCCTGCTGTTCGAGCGGTTCCTCAACCCTGAGCGCGTCTCGATGCCGGACTTCGACATCGACTTCTGTCAGGACCGGCGCGACGAGGTCATACAGTATGTCGTCGACAAATACGGCAAGGATCGCGTCGCCCAGATCATCACTTTTGGGAAGCTGCAAGCCCGCGCGGTGCTGCGCGACGTGGGCCGCGTGCTGCAAATCCCCTACGGGCAGGTCGACCGGCTGTGCAAGCTCGTGCCGAACAACCCCGCAAATCCGGTCACGCTGGCCGAGGCCATCGCGGGCGAGCCGAAATTGCAGGAGGCGCGCGATGCCGAGCCGGTCGTCGCGCAATTGCTCGAAATCGGCCTGAAGCTGGAGGGGCTTTATCGGCACGCCTCAACGCATGCGGCGGGCGTTGTCATCGGCGACCGGCCGCTGGTCGAGTTGGTGCCGCTCTATCGCGATCCGCGCTCCGAAATGCTCGTCACCCAGTTCAACATGAAATGGGTAGAGCCTGCCGGGCTGGTGAAATTCGACTTTCTCGGGCTCAAAACGCTCACCGTGCTGGCGAACGCGGAGGAGCTTATTCGCGCATCCGGTCGCGAGATCGACCTTGCGAAGCTGGAGTTGGACGACGGGGCCACATATGAACTCATGTCGAGGGGCGATACCGTTGGCGTGTTCCAGCTCGAGTCCACGGGCATGCGCGAGAGCCTGCGCAAGCTGAAGCCCGACCGCTTCGACGACATCATCGCCATGGTCTCGCTCTATCGCCCGGGCCCGATGGACAACATCGACCCATACATCAACCGCAAATACGGGCTTGAGGAGCCGGACTATCTGCACCCGCTGATCGAGCCGATCCTCAAGGAAACCTACGGCATCATCATCTATCAGGAGCAGGTGATGCAGATCGCGCAAGAGCTTTCGGGCTACTCGCTGGGCGAGGCCGACCTGCTGCGTCGCGCCATGGGCAAAAAGATCAAGGCCGAGATGGACAAGCAGCAGGTGCGGTTCGTCGAAGGCGCGGTTGCGAAGGGCGTCGATAAGTACAAGGCGGCGTATATCTTCGAACTTGTCGCGAAGTTTGCTGGCTATGGATTTAACAAATCGCACGCCGCCGCCTATGCGCTGCTCGCCTATCACACGGGCTATCTGAAGGCCAATTTCCCGGTCGAGTTCCTCGCCGCGACCATGACTTACGACATGGGCAATACGGATAAGCTCTATCTGTTCGCGCAGGAAGCAAAGCGCCGTGGGATTACGGTCGCGCCGCCGTCCATCAACCATTCCGAGCCGGATTTCCGGCCCGAGAACGGCGCCATCCGTTACGGGCTTGCGGCGCTCAAGAACATGGGGCGCGGCGCGGCCGAGCATCTGGCGGAGGAGCGGCGGCGGTCAGGGCCATTTCGCACCGTGTCGGATTTCGCCGAGCGGATTGACCCTAAAATGGTCGGCAAGCGCGGGCTGGAAACGCTGGTTGCGGCGGGCGCGTTCGACAGCGTGGAGAAAAACCGCGCTCGCGTGTTCGCCAACGCCGAAACGCTCATGGCGCACTCCGGACGGCTTGCCGAGGATCGCGCGGCGGGGCAGTCGAGCCTGTTCGGCGGGGGAGGGCAATCCGAGGCTTTGAAACTGCGCCCGGCGCCCGCATGGGGCCACATGGAGACGCTAACGCAGGAACTGGCGGCCGTCGGCTTCTACCTCTCCGGCCATCCGCTAGACGAATACGCCGACATCCTGTCGCGGCTCAACGTGCTGCGCTGGGTCGAGTTCGAGGCGAAGGTGAAATCTCAAGGGGGGGCGGAGGCGCGGCTTGCGTGCACCGTCACCAGCCATCAGGAGCGCAAGTCCAAGGCGGGCAACAGGTTCGCGTTCACCGGCTTCTCTGACCCGACCGGGCAGTTCGAGGCCGTGGTTTTTTCCGATACGCTCGCGCTCAGCGGCGATCTGCTGGAGCCGGGAAAGGCCGTGCTGGTGGTGGTCGACGGGGAACTGGACGGGGAAAACATCAAGACCCGCGCGCTCGCAATTCAAAGTCTCGACAAAGCCATGGGCCGGGAGAGCGCCGGTTTTGAGGTGCGCGCGGATGCGACGCTGAGGGTCGACGATTTCTGCAAATTGCTGAAAAAGGACGGCTCCAGCCTGATCAAGCTGCGGTTAAGTCTGGGCGACGCAGGGCGCGAGGTGGAGTTGTCGCTGGGCGGCGGTTTCGATCTCAGTCCGAAAAACGCCGGGGCGCTCAAATCGCTGCCCGGCGTGCTCGAAATCGAGCGGCTATAGGCGCAAGGGCGTCAGCTCACGACCGCTCGGTCCGTGACGCGCCGCCAGTTGGCGCCATCTGAAAACGCAAGGCATGCGCCGCCGCTTTCATCGGATACGAAAATGATCGCCCCCGCGCCGGTAGAGGATGCGCCGGGCAGCGCCCCGACCGTAAACTGACCGCACCGGATCGCGCCGTTGACGTGCAGCTTTGTCGATGGAGCGCTCGCCCCAATCCCGACATCGCCAGTAGCGGTAATGCGTACGCGTTCCGCGCCGCCGCTCGAAATCGCGATCGCATCCGCGCCCGGCGACCATATGCCGGTATTCGCATCGCCCTGAAAGGCAATGGACGGGCTTGCCTCGGCGCCTGGCCGGACATGCGCGCAGGCAGTTGTCTTGTCGAACTTGAGCGCCGTGTTGAAGGTGGAGCCGTCCGCCGACACATTGAAGGAAAAATCATCGTCGCCGAGAAGTCCAATTTCAGCCCGCCCCGCAAAGCCCGTCTGGTAAAGCTGCGACGCACTGTCCGAGGCGCTGTTCTTGTTGATTTTCTGCTGGTGACCTGCGCCGTCATGAGTGAACAGCGAGGCGGGCGAGGCGACTGTCAGCCTGTTGGTCGCGTCAGCGGAGGCAGCGACGCCAACGCGGCCGATATTGTCGAGGTTAGCGGACGTCAGCGCGGCAGTGATATTCGCTTCAGCCATCGGCGCTGAAAATCCCGATCCGTCAAAAACAAGGATTGTGTTTTCGTCCTCGATCCATAAAACCCACCCCGCTTTCGGTGCGAAAAAGGCCCATGCGCCATCCTGCCAGGCGCCAATCTTGCCCGCCTGTCCGGTCCATGCGCCAGTGGGCGACGACGCGATGACATAGCGCGCGCCTTCAACTGGCGTTGCGGGCGGCGCAACAAGATCGCGATCCACGATGCTGATGTGAACAAGCGCATCGAGCGCCCGCAACGCCTCATTATGCGTCACATGCTTCTGCGCCTGAGCCGCTTCGATGTAAGGCAACGCCAGATTCGCCGATACGCCCATAATTCTGTCTCCACATCCAAGGTGTGCGGATAATTTTACACGGCATGTTCTGCATGAGGATAAGTTTAGGGAATAATTTATGATCTGCGCGTCTGCTCGTTTACATCGAATGAATTCTCATTATTTGTCCATGAGGGTAAGGCGTTCGCAGCGGCGTGCAGGTCGTCGGCAGGGAGAAATGTCGCAGGCGCGGGGGTCTGATCATTGGCGGATCGTGGAACCTTACTAAGGCCGTGACGTTTGTTGTCCGTTATCAAGCTGGTGACACGGCTCCAGCCGTAACTTATGTGGAGGATTGATATGAAGAATTTTGCAAGCGCCGCCTTGATCGCGGCATTTATGGCTGGCGGAGCAACCTTTGCATACGCTCAGTCAGGTGCACCGGCTCCGGGCGTCGCATTCATTCCAAGCCAGGCAACGGGAGAAGTCCTGGCGA
>JBGSLP010000495.1:0-2703 GCA_041740655.1 Alphaproteobacteria bacterium | reverse complement strand
CCGCAGCCGCCGCAAATCGCGCGCGCGGCCAGCGCCTCCCGGGCAAAAATCCGCGCCAGAATGCCCGCCGCCGCATTGCCATCCAGCCTCGTCGTTTCAATGTCAGTGCTCATGATGGTCCTCCGGAGGGGCCGAAGCGTTCAGTTTTGATTGCAGCGCTGGCAAACCCAAGCTCGACGAGCGAACGGGCGGCGCTGTCAACCAACAAGGTCGGGCCGCAGATGAAAATTTCAGGCGCGTCAGCGGGTTTTTGCGGCGCCATCGCCAGCATCTCCCGGTCGATCCGTCGGGCCGCGCCCGTCCAGCCCGGCGGTTGGGAACGCGTAAGCGTGTGAAGCACGTGGACGGCTTCATCTTCTGCGGCAATCCGGTCGAGTTCTTCGCGATAAATGATGTCGTCGTAGCTGCGGGAGGAATAGAGCAACGTCGCCGCCCCTGTTGCGCCCGAATTCGAGCGGTGACGGAGCATGGCCATTAACGGCGCAACGCCCGATCCGCCCGCTACGAGGAAAAGCGGCCGCTGCGATGCGCGCCAGACAAAAAAGCCTCCAATCGGCCCGCGCACCTCGAACTTGTCGCCAGGCTGCAAGTCGCCAGCGAGATAGGAGGAAACCTCACCATTCTCGATTCGTTCGACCGTCAAGGCTAGCCCGTCCTCCGGAGCGGATGAGATTGAGTAGCTGCGCTGCGCCTGATAGCCATCCTCAGCCGTAAGCCGCACATCCACATGTTGCCCTGCGAGATGACCCGGCCAGCCGGGGCAATCCAGCAGCAGCGTCCTAACGCGCGGCGTTTCCTCGCGAATGCTCTCGACAGTCACCGTCCGCCACATGAGGCGCGCGCGTGGAGGCTCAGTCTCCGTCATAGCGCTGCTCCCGCCAGGGATCGCCGTAAATGTGATAGCCGAAGGACTCCCAGAATCCGGGCTCATCCTTTTCGATGAACCGCATCCGGCGGACCCATTTCGCGCTTTTCCAGAAATAGAGATGGGGCACAAGAAGCCGCGCCGGCCCGCCATGCGACGGAGTGAGCGGCAGCCCGTCATACCTCGTGGCGACCATGGCCCTGCCGCCAGTCAGGTCAGCGATCGGAACATTGGTGGTGTAGCCGCCGTCGCAGTGCGCCATGGTGAAACCGGTCGGCGCTTCGTCAAGACCTGCCGCTTTCAGCAGGTCGTCTATGGTGACGCCCGTCCAGACGGTGTCGAGTTTGGACCATGTGGTGACGCAGTGAATGTCGGTTTTCAGCGTGGTCTGCGGAAGCGCCTCGAATTGCGCCCACGTCCATTTCGCAAGCAGCGAGCCGCCAAGCTGCAGGGCAAAACTCCAGTTGTCGGTGGTGATCGACGGCGTCGGGCCAGCGGACAATACGGGGAAATCGGTCGTCAGATGCTGGCCGGGCGGCACGCGATCCTTGTTGTCGCTGGCCGGGCGCCGCGAACGAAAACCACGAGAAACTGGAGGCTCATCCATTCGCGATCTCCCAACCTACACCACTAAAGTACACGACACGGCACGGGTGCGCTAGCTGGCGCGCAGAATTAATCCATAGCGAGGGCGCATAGGTTGAGGGCAGGCGTCCGGCGGGCTAGTTTTGCCCGATGCGGCGGTATACGAAAGGCGGCGCCTCTTCGCCTGCATAGCCGCCGGTGATTTCCGCCATGAGATGATGATGCGGGGATTTCACGCATGCCGGGTCGGCGTTCTCAGCGGCGCCGGTGAGCGCCATCGCCTGACAGCGGCAGCCGCCGAAGCAGTTGTCCACCCGGTCGCAGGAATTGCATAAATCCGTCATCCAGTCGTAGCCGCGATAACGGTTGAAGCTTTCCGATTTATACCAGATGTCGGCGAGCGGCGTTTGCGTCGCGTTCTCGAATTTGATGCCCGTCAAGCTTTCGGCGGCGTGGCACGGCAGCACCTTGCCCTCGGGTGTCACGTTGAGCACGTCCTTCGCCCATCCGCCCATGCATGGCTTCGGGTATTTGGCGTAATAATCCGGCGTGACGAAATCGATGTTGAGGATGCCTTTCAGCCGCTCGCGAGCCTCCTCGACGACGCCCTGCTGCTCCACCACCTGCGCCCAATCCGGCATCAGCGCGGCCTTGTTGAGCGAGGCCCAGCCGTAATACTGCACATTGGCGATCTCTACACGGTCGGCGCCCAGTTCAAGCGCCAGATCGATCACCGCCCCGGTGTCCATGATATTGTGGCGATGAACCGGCGCGTTCAGCGTGAGGGGCAGGCCGGACTCTTTCACCCAACCCGCGAGCGCCATCTTCTTCGCCAGCCCGCCTTTGATGTTGCCGATTTTGTCGGACAGATCGGCGCGCACGCTCTGAATGCTGAGTTGGAGGTGGTCAAGGCCCATGTCGCGAAGCGCGAACAGGCGGTCGCGCGTGAGCACCGTGCCCGCCGTGATCAAATTCGTATAGACCCCCTTGCGCGCCAGCAGTGCAACGAATTGCTCCAAATCCTGCCGGAGCGTGGGCTCGCCGCCGGATAGGTGGATTTGCAGGATGCCCAGATCGGCCGCCTGTTCGAGGATGCTAAGCCAGCCCGCCGTATCTACCTCTTTGTTGGCCTTCAGCAAGTTGATCGGGTTCGAGCAATAGCCGCATTGCAGGGGGCAGCGATGCGTCAACTCCGCCAGCATGCCGAGCGGAGGCCCAACGACAGGCGCGGGCCGCGCAATGCGCTGCGGCGC
>JBGSLP010000494.1:0-2675 GCA_041740655.1 Alphaproteobacteria bacterium | reverse complement strand
CGGTGAACGATCCCGAGCGTCTTTCCATATTTCCAGCCATGTAAGCCTCCGGCTGTTAGGTCTTGCGACCGTTACCGCGCACGTCCCGCGCGGCAGGGATAGGCATGATGGCGGCGCCAACACGCAAACGTCTCGCCTGTTGAGCGGCGGGCGAGCGCCGGAGCCTTCAGCTCATAAAGACGAACGGCACGCAGCGGTTGGCTGCAGCTTTTGCGTCCGCAAAAATCGAGCGTTGATGCATCGAGCCGAGCAGGCTGCCAGGAAGCAGCCGCGCGACGATAGCAACGGGGATAAAAATCAAAACGGCGGCGCCGAAAATGAGCCGATATTCGAGCGCTTCCTTTTTCCGAAGCCGCGCCGAAGTCGCGCCGTATGCTTTGTAGGTGTCAACGGCCATGGGATTTGCCTCCGCAGTATTGGCTAAGTCTCAGGTTCAAAATCGGGCGCATCATGCCGCCCTCTCATTCAGGGCGTTGCGCGAAAGGGCGACACGGGCGACAGTCACCCGCTCCTCCGCCGCATGGACGGCGCCGCGTTCGGCAGCATCTCGCAGGCGCTTGGCCGCCGAAATGCGAACGAGGATCGGCTGGTTTTCGACAAGCTCGTCGAGCGCCGCCTTGGCGTCCTCATCCCAGGGAATTTCCTTCAGCAGCCGCGACGGGGTCGCCTCGACCTTGTCCATGTCCGTGCCCAGCGGCAGGATGTGGAAAAGCGCATCGAACAGCGCGTTGCAGACTTCCTGCACGATGTAGGTCGCGCCCGAGTAGCCCATGAACGGCGTGCCAGTGTGGCGGCGGATGATCGCGCCGGGGAACGAGGCGGGGATATACATCGCCCGCGCGCCGCACTCAGCCATGTACATGCGCTCGTTGTAGCTGCCGAACATGATCAGCGGCGTCTTCGTGCGCACCATCTCGCGGATGGCGGCGTTGTCAGTTTTGGCGCCAGCGCAGCGCGATACCGCGAACGTGCAGGGCAGGCCCATTTCGTGTTCGAGGAAGTTGCGCACGCCGCGCATGTAAGTTTCACTCGCGACGATGGCGAAGCTCGCGGTGCCGAAAAAGTCCTGCGTGACCGAGCGCCACAAATCCCACAACGGCTTGATTGTGGTGTGCTTTTCGCGCTCGATGAACGGCTCCGGGTCGAGCCCCGTCAGTTCGCCGAGCTTGCGGAGAAATTTCGTCGTGGAGTGCAGGCCGATGGGCGCTTGCAGATATGGCCGCTCCAGCGTTTCGCACAGCAGGCGACCGAACTCGCGATACATGCAGATGTTCACGTCGGCGTTGACGAGCCGCTGCACGTCCGCCAGATGGCTGCCGAGCGGGAACACCATGTTGATTTCAGCGCCGATGCCTTCGACAAGGCGGCGGATTTCAGCGAGATCGCTCGGCGTGTTAAACGTGCCGTAGATCGGGCCGATGATATTGACGCGAGGCCGCTCGCCCTCTTTGCGTTTGCGCTCGGGCATCTTGCGCAGGCCGAATTCCGTCCACAGCCAGTTGATGGCGCGGTTGGCGCTCTGCCACTGATCCTCGTCGATCGTGCGCGGCAGGAAGCGTTTGATGCCGGTGCCCTCAGGCGTCACGCCGCCGCCGATCATCTCGGCGATGGAGCCTGTGACGACGACCGCAGGCAGGTTCGGATCGAGCGTTTTGTGCGCGCGCTTCATTGCGCCTTCGGTGCCGTGCTGGCCGAGTTCTTCCTCGCCAAGCCCCGTGACAACGATGGGCAGTTCGTGCGGCGGCAGGCCGTCGGTGTAATGCAGAACCGATGTGACGGGCAGGTTTTCGCAGCCGACGGGGCCGTCGATGATCACCTGCAGGCCTTTGATGGCCGTGAAAGCGTAGACCGAACCCCAGTAGCCGCCCGCGCGGTCATGATCGAGAATTAGCATGACCAACCTCCCACGAGGGAAGCATGACCGCGCAAAACAAAGAGACTTTCGTCGTGATCGAAGATGAGCATTACACCATCTCCTCGGCTTTGCGCTGCTTGGCGATTTTGGCGAGCTGGCGCTGATGCATCTCGGCGAATTCCGGGCGTTCCTTGGGCTGCTCCTGCCAGACGCCGGCCGAATAACCTTCGCCGACGCCATCGAAGAACGCCTTCATTTCGTCGAACCGCGCCTTGTTGGCGAGCGCCGCGTTGACGACCGTCGCGAGCGACCCGGCGCCCGCAGGCCCCATGAGCGGGCGCGCCGAAATCAGGTTGGTGAAATACAGCGCCGGAGTGGTTTTCTCCTTCGCCTTCTGAACGACCGGGGTCGTGCCGATGGCGAGATCGGGTTTGAATTCCTCGAACGCGGCTAAATCCTGCTCAAGCGAGGCGCGGAACTGGACAGCGACGCCCTTGGCTTCCAGCCATTCACGGTCGGCGTCGGACCAGCGCGTGCGCGGGCAGGCGGTGCCGACATAGCGCACATCCGCGCCGCTTTCGATCAGCAGCCGGGCGACCAGCAGTTCCGAGCCTTCATAGCCCGACATGGTGATCCGGCCGTTTATCGGCATTGCGCCAAGCGCGGCTTTGATGGCGGGCAGATACTTGTTCTTGGCGGCGTCGATCTTGTCGCGGGCAACACCGCAGGTCTGGCCGATAGATTCCAGCCAGCCTTCCGTTCCATCATGGCCGACAGGCGCGGACCCGACAATCGGGCGTCCTGCTGCTTCAAATTCGCG
>JBGSLP010000493.1:0-1930 GCA_041740655.1 Alphaproteobacteria bacterium | reverse complement strand
CGCCTTGCGTGATCAACGCGCAGTCCGCCGCCGTGCGAAAGGTCGTGACGCCCGGCAGATGCGCGCCGGGAATAGGCAGCTTCACCGGTTCTGAGCCTGTCGCGAGCACGCAGCGATCGAACGAAAATGAGCGCCCGCTTGCAGTTCGCACGGATCGCTCGACTGGATCGAGGAAGACCGCGCGGTCATTGCCGATCATGTGAACGCCGTGCGTCTCGTACCATCCGTCGGGTTTCAGCCGGACGTCATCCCAGCCGAGGTCGCCAGCCAGCATGGGCGAGAGGAGGACGCGGTTATATGCGGCCTGCGGCTCCGCGCCGATCACGGTGATGGCAAAGCGGCTTGGCGCGCGCTTCACCAGCTCATCGAGCAGGCGCGCTGTCGCCATGCCGTTTCCGATGATCAGCAGCTTTTCCATGACGCAACGCCGCCTAGGCAGCCGCTTCGACGAAGCGATGCCGTTCGTAGAGGAATTTCAGCACAGCCTCGCGGCAGCGGATGTAGGTCGGGTCCGACACCAGATCGAGCCGATGGCGGGGGCGAGCCAGCGGCACGGGGAGCACCTCGCCGATATAGGCGGCCGGGCCGTTGGTCATCATAATGATGCGATCCGAGAGCAGCACGGCCTCGTCGACATCATGCGTGATCATGATGGCCGTGTTCTTGAGCTGTGCGTGGATCGCCATGGTACTATCTTGCAAATGCGCGCGGGTGAGCGCGTCGAGCGCGCCGAACGGCTCGTCCATCAGCAGCACCTTCGGCTCCATGGCGAGCGCCCGAGCAATGCCGACGCGCTGCTTCATGCCGCCGGAAATCTCCGACGGACGCTTGTCCTTGGCGTGGGTCATCTGCACAAGATCGAGTTTGCGCATGGTCCACTCGTGGCGCTCGGCCCGCGATTTGGTCGAGGAAAAGACCTTGTCGACGCCGATGCGGACGTTTTCGTAAACGGTGAGCCACGGCAGCAGCGAGTGGTTCTGGAAAACCACGGCGCGGTCTGGCCCTGGCGCGTTCACCTCCTTGTTTTCGAGGAGCACGACGCCGCTCGTGACGCGCGTCAAGCCCGCGATCAGATTCATCATCGTGGACTTGCCGCAGCCGGAGTGTCCGATGATGGAGACGAACTCTCCTTTCGCCACGCTTAGGTCGATGCCTTTGAGCACGACGGATGTCTGCCCGCCGCGATCGAATGATTTATCCACCTGCTCAAGCTTCAGAAATGGGCGATCCTGCATGGTCGTAGGCTCCTTAAGCTGCCTGAGTGCCGCGTGTAGCGAGGCGTCCGACAAAGGCGACAACCCGGTCCAGCATGAAGCCGACCACGCCGATATAGGCGAGCGCCACGATGATGTCCGAGAGGCGCGATGAATTCCATGCGTCCCAGATGAAGAAGCCGATGCCGACGCCGCCGGTCAGCATCTCGGCCGCGACAATCGCAAGCCACGACAGGCCGATGCCGATCCGCAGGCCGGTGAAGATGTAGGGCGCGGCAGAGGGCACCATGATGCGCCAGAAAAATTCGACCTGATTGAGTCTGAGCACCGCCGCGACGTTCCGGTAATCCTGCGGGATATTGCGAATGCCGACGGCTGTATTGATGATCACAGGCCAGATCGCGGTGATAAAGATCACGAACACCGCGGAAGGATTAGCGTCCTGAAAAGCGGCCAGCGACAGCGGCAGCCACGCCAGCGGCGGCACCGTGCGCAACACCTGAAAAAGCGGATCGAGCCCGCGCATGGCCCACTGGCTCTGGCCCACGATGGCGCCCATCAGCACGCCGAAAATAGCGGCAAGGCCGAACCCGTAGGCCACCCGTTCAAGGCTGACAAGCACGCGCCAGCCGAGGCCCAGATCCTGCGGGCCGTTGTCGAAGAACGGAGAGACGATCAGGTCGCTCGCCTCCGCCCAAATTTTCGTTGGCGATGGA
>JBGSLP010000492.1:0-5832 GCA_041740655.1 Alphaproteobacteria bacterium | reverse complement strand
CTTGGCTTTTAGCACACAAAAGGGCTGCATGAACCTTGCGCGGCGGGTAAGATATCCCCTTGCGCTGAGCCTAGGGTAGTCTGTATGCGCATCCCATTACCACCACAAAGGCAACGAAATTTAATCGAAATTGAACCGTATGCTTTTATCTGCGCATTATGCTTAAACAGAAAAATAAGTTACACTGAAAACGCGGCAGATTTGGATAAAAAACCTAGGATGAAAGCCAAAAAATACAACGCCTTGCCTTGAAAAAAATACCTAGAAAAACAGGAAAAAATTAGAGGAACGCTTTACAATTATAAGTTGATACACTATCGTCTAGGTTGAGGAGGCTTAATGATGACAGCTCTTAGCATCGCGTGCATCTCGGGTTTGATCCTTGGTCTTTATGGTCGGGCCTCAGTAATCGTGGTCACTTCCATCATTGTGCTTTGCCTCTCAGTCCCATTCGCAATTTTGGGCGAGTGGGGGCTAGGCTCCGCAGTTTTAATTACTTTTGGGGTCCTCGCAGTCCTCCAGTTTGGATTTCTGGTTGGCCTATACGCGTCGACCAATGCAAACCGCGTTCGGAAATCCCTGCGCCGATTCACTTTGCAATTCCCTGCTAAATCAGAACTGCCTCAAACCAATCCAGTAGATTGATATCAGGCAGAATCTCTAAATTTCAGAACAGCTGGAATTGTTTTAAATAATATCAAAAAATCCATGTTTAACGACCAGCGGCGGCAATAAATTCGATCCAGGCATACACGGCTGATATACGATGTACTGCTTCTACCGCTAACTTGCCAAAGGCCAGTCAAGCCAGGCCGCGCATTCATATAATCGCGATCCGAACATCCATATTTTTCAAGTTCATCGGAAACAACTGGCCGCGGGCCTACGCAGCTCATATCCCCCTTGACGATATTAAAAAGCTGAGGCAGCTCATCAAGACTGGACTTCCGCAAAAACCTCCCAAGAGACGTCACTCGTGGATCATCTTTCAACTTTCGCGTGTCAGCCCACTCTCGAGCAGCTTCAGGATTTTCCGCGAGATGCCGCGCAAGCACCTCCTTCGAGTTGGACACCATCGACCTGAATTTATAGCAACGGAACGGAATGCGATTGTATCCAACCCGCTCGTGCGCAAAGAAAATCGGGCGTCCCATGGAAACGTAGATCAGCGCTGCAATCATAAGTATGATCGGAGTTAGAGCGACGAGAGCGACAGAGCTTATAACAATGTCCACTGCCCGCTTTGCAGACCCGCCTACCGGACCCTCGAGATCAGCGCGGTAACTTGAGGCGCTGAGAATAGTTCTGCCGTAACCTGATCTGCTCGCTATCTCCGTCATGTTGCCCGCCTTATTGGTGTGCTTTGTATTGAGAATGATCGGCCGCCGATGGGCTTTTTGGTCTACACCTGAGAGCGAAGCGATGGACGCACGGTTCGCAAAAATAAAAAGAGGCTTATCCCATTTTGTTTTTATGGTTGTGGGCTTCATGTACATCCCCCCTTCTATATTCCAGATTCGCCGGCCAGCTTGGGTACTCATTATTTAACATATTGTATGCAACCGATCACATTAGCTTTAGGTGTAATCTGACTTGGCTGCAACCTGAACTTAATCTCTAATCTGACCCATCAACTCAGCTTCTCGCTGACCATGCAGATGAGTAAAAATCAAATTGCGGCTGCGCTTGCCAGCAATAACCTTTTGTTAAGAACTCGCGGCAAGCGGATCTTGCACGTCACTGATATAACAGCGAATTCGTAACGTATACTCAAATTTTTTGGGCAATAATAGGCGTTCAGTTATTGAAAATGGTGCGACGCTCGACCGTGTGTGCGGTCCGTTCATCATGCTTGTACGCTGTAGCGAAATCGCAATTTCGACGCACATCTTTACGCTCACTTTAGCTAATAAAGAGCGTTAATTGCCGGGTAATCGATTAGCTTTACTTGCTCAGCAAAGTTATCATTGTAACACAATTAGCAGATTAACTTGTGCGTCGCAACCTGGGATCGCGACCCAGGGATAACAATTTTCTTAAAATTTTAAGCTGGCCATTAACTTATGGCGTGTATCTAAGTTGCCAAGTTAACCCGCGTAAACCTGCAACTCTAACCGCGACCTGCGCTTTCAGCGCCTGCAGGGCATATCGCCCGAAGCGTCGCTCCACCGTGCGAGCCTGCCATTCCCGCAGAGGCGTTATATCGCTTATTGCATACAGAAATGACCGGTGGGGTTTTTGTTTCCTCGAAAATGTCGTATCCGCGCTTGAGATCGCCCCAAAAAGCCGCCCACTTTGCATCCTTGTGAGCGGTCATTCGCCAATCGCTCATACGAAACGGGAAGACATGAACAGCAAACTGCGGCTGTCCGCCGTCGAAAGCGGCGTTGATAACCGTCCAAAGCTCGTCGATGACGGCATTTGTCATCGCATAACAGCCGATAGAGGCGCATCCGCCATGCACCATCAGGAAATCGCCAGTGCGACCGTGACTGGAGTCGTGAAGATTGGGATATCCGAGATTGAACGAGCGATGCCAGCGGCTGTTGGGGTTCAACTGCGAACGGCCAACCGTGTAGAACCCCTCCGGCGCCTGCCTGTCGCCTTGCCGAAGCTTCGGCCCTAATCCCCCTGAATAAGTGCAGATCGGATAGGTCGCGAAATGCTCAAACCGGTCGCCCTTCTTCATCCAGAGTTCAAGCTCATATTCCTGCTTGAAAATGCGCATGAAGATCGGGGCGCCGAGTGAGAGCCCACGCTCGCTCAGACGCTCCTGAAAGCGTGAGAGTTCTGGTGTGCCGGGCAGCGGATAGCCCAGCGCGACGCTGATCTGGCGACCGATATCGCGAAAGCCGCCTCGCACCGCGTCGATAGCGACGGGGAGAGCGCTCTGATAGATAAGCATGCCTGCGAAAACCGCGAGCAATAACGCGGCGAAAGCCCATTTGCGCCAGCGCCCGCCATTTCGTTCGTTTCCCCCGTGATTTGGATCGCTCATGCCAGTTCACGATCCCAATACGCGCTGCAAACGATGACCGCAGAGCCAGCCTCCGCAAGCTTATTGCGGAGTTGCAGGACGAGGTGCATAGCCGAAGGCTGCGTCAGCTTGAAAGGGAGCGGGCGCGGCGGCCGGAGCGGCAAGTCTGTCGCCTTTGCCACTCCGGCGTGTCTGCTGAGCGCCCGTTTGTGGCTCGTCGACCACTTGGGGCTGCTCGACAGCGGCCGCGGTCGCAATTGGCTCGCTGTGAGTTGCCGGAGGCTCCGCGATAACAGGCGGCGCGTCATAGGCGTCAACACTAGGCTGCTCGCTTGAAACCGCTGCTGGTTGAGGGGCCGCACGCTGCGCAACGCCTCCCTGTTGGAGATCGATCGTGACCGGCCTGCTTTGGACGCCAGCGACGCGCGAGCGCTCGGGAAGCCGCGCGATCTGCTGCGTCGGCAAATTCTCAAATCCGGGCGTGACGTCAGGCGTGATGCGCTCGAAAGCGGGGCATGGCGCCTGCGGATCCGGTCGTGCTTCCTGACCGAGGAAGTTTACGTTGACCAGATATTGCTTGGAGCAGACCGCGACCTTGGGAGGCACGCGGAAGAATTCAAAGGAGTCGTAACCGACCTTGAGAGAGCGCCAGAAGTCGATCCACTTGCTGCTGGCATGGCGCTTCATGTTTTCTTCGGTCATGCGAAAGGGGAACGCGTTGACCTGAAACGCCGTCTGGCCGCCTTTGAACGACTCGCGGGCTAGAATATAAATTTCCTCGATCAGCGCATCGGTCATGGCGAAACAGCCGGCCGACTTGCACTTGCCATGCACCATCAGCGCAGACCCGTCACGGCCATGCGAGCGATCGAAGTCGTTCGGATAGCCGAGGTTGAACGCGAGGTGAAACTGGCTGTTCGGGTTAAGCTGGCCGGGGCGAACCGTGTAGAAACCCTCAGGCGCCTGCTTGTCGCCCTGTTTTAGCTTCGGGCCGAGTTCACCGGACCATTTGCAGATCGGATAGGTCTTGAAATGCTCGTACCGCCCGTCCGCCATCTGCTTCCAGATTTCCAGCTCATTCTCTTCCTTGAAAATGCGCACGAAAATCGGGGCCTGTTCGGTCATGCCCTTCTTCGCCAGAAGCACCTGGGCTTCGGCTGGGAGCTGTTTGGTGTGAGGCGCGATATCCTCGCCGCCAAAGCCAAGGCAGCCGGTGAGCGAAGACGCGACGAAGATCATTAACGCAAAACGAACTACGAAACTTATCAGCATATCCTGTGCCCCTTGCACGCGCCGATTAAGATCGACTCATTTCGTTGAGATTATGTTATCTCGACTCGGACAATTTGAACAATCCTTAAAACGCGGGCCGAATCAAGTTATTAGCGCATAATCACGATAAATTAGGGTTGATTTGAGGTCTCAAATGAGGCCACTTGCGGCGCGACGGACCTTACAAATTCCGGCCGATGCCCAGAAACTTGTCATGGCGATGCTGGCGTATCTCGTCTGGCGACATGCCGTCGAAAGCGCGCAGCGCGGCTTCGATTGCATCTCGCGCGCTCCGCATGGTGAGCGACGGGTCTCGGTGTGCGCCGCCTACAGGCTCCTGAATCACTCCGTCGATGACCTTCATTGCGAATAGGTCCTGAGCCGTGATCTTCATATTTGCGGCGGCGTCGGATGCGCGCGTCGAGTCGCGCCACAGGATCGATGCGGCGCCCTCAGGCGAGATGACGCTGTATATGGCGTGCTCCAGCATCAGCACGGTGTTGGCGGTGGCAATGGCGACGGCGCCGCCCGATCCACCCTCGCCGATGATAACGGCGATCAGCGGCACTTTCAGCGAAAGGCAGCAATCGGTCGAGCGCGCAATCGCCTCCGCCTGGCCGCGCTCTTCAGCGCCAATTCCCGGATAGGCGCCAGCCGTGTCGACCAGAGTGATCACGGGCAACCCAAAGCGGTCGGCAAGGCGCATAAGGCGCACGGCCTTGCGGTTCCCTTCCGGGCGCGCCATGCCGAACTTGTGCCGGTGACGCCCTTGCGTATCGGCGCCCTTTTCATGGCCCATGACCAGCACGCCGCGCCCATTGAAGCGCCCGATACCGCCGATGATGGCGAGATCCTCGCCATAGTAGCGGTCCCCCGCCAGCGGTGTGAAATCCTCGATGAGCTCATCGATATATCGCGTGCAGTGCGGGCGATCAGGATGCCGCGCCACTTGCGTTTTTTGCCAGGGCGCGAGCTTTGCGTAAGCGTCTTCGAGCGCACGTCTGGCTTTTTCGCGCAACTGCGTGATCTCGGTCTGGATCGAACCGGTCACCTCCTCGCCGTCGAGCGCGCGCAACTCCTCGACCTTGCTTTCCAGCTCGGCAATCGGTTTCTCAAAGTCGAGGTAGGTACGCATCATCAATCAGAAGCACTCAACGGTCAGCAATAGTCGTCGAAACGATCGCAAGCGATGTCGTCGCCATCCTTGCAACGAAAGTGCAGTCTGCGGCAGCGTTTCGCCTCCAATACGTCATCGTCGCCGTATGCTCTGGAGCGCCGCTCTTCAGCTTTTGCGGCTTCGTTGATAATGACAGCGGCTCCAACGGCGCCAAGGATGCCCAGCCCAAGGTTGCGCCGTCCACGACGAACGGGCGTCACCAGGTCGCTGGACCGTTTTTCCGTAATGGCGGGTGAGTTCATGGCACTAGGTGAAAACGCCGATGCTTCCGTGATCGCCAGACAAGAAATTACGACTGCGACAGAAACTGCCGTTATCCGTGTCAGTGCTTTGAACATTTGTTTTTCTTTCCATGGCCGGCTGCCAATACGTCATAAGCGATACTCTCGCTGATAACAATTTGCAA
>JBGSLP010000491.1:0-4295 GCA_041740655.1 Alphaproteobacteria bacterium | reverse complement strand
CATCTTGTCGGGAAAATACTGATAGAGCGAACCGATAGAAACCCCTGCGGTTTCTGCGACGTCGCTCATCCGCATGGCGTCGCTGCCATCCCGCTCAATGAGCGTTACAGCCGCCGCCAGCATGCGCTCGACGCGAACTCGCGGGCAAGCTCTTCAGGTGTTCGGCCTGAACGGACCAACTCCAACCATCTGCCGTCGGAACTCCGGCGGGTAGGCAGATCGAAAACGGAGCATGGGACACTCCTGAGAATGACTTCAAAGGTGTCCGCGCAACCGGGCCAACTCCAACTCCAGTCCGCGCAACGGGTCCACTCCATATCTACGCACAAGCTTAGAGCGATGCGGCAATTGCGCACGCGCGCGCTTTCGATCTGCGCTAGCAATAGGAACTCAGCGTAAAGCTGGCTTAGGCACGGCTTGGGGGGTCGACGGCATGACGGTTCGCGTAAGAATGGGCATCGCCCTTGAGAGGGTCATTTACATTAGTCGGCCGCGCTTTTGGGTCTATGAGGCGGGGACGTTCGCCATCGGCGTGATGCTGGCTTTGCGTCCACTCGATTATCCGCTGTTTTTGGTCACGCCGCTCATGCTGGCGTTTCTATTGTACTTCATTTTCCCAGCAAACCTGTTGATTTACGGCGTCAACGATATTTTCGACTACGAAACGGATCGTCTCAATCCAAAGAAAATCGAATATGAAGCTCTTGTGTCGCCGCAGGAGCATCGCCCTCTCATGCAATGGGTCGCGGCTGCAACGTTTCCGTTCCTGCTGCTGCTTATTTATGCCCCTCAAACTGCGGCCATCGCTTTCGCTGCATTCTTATTCTGCGCAATATTTTATTCAGCCCCGCCCATTCGCGCCAAGGTTCGCCCTGGTCTCGACAGCCTGTTCAGTGCTGGCCACTATGTAGCGACCGGGGTGTTCGGCTACTACCTAGCTGGTGGCCAAGATGTAGATTGGATGATCGTCGCCGCGGGAATGTTCTGGTCGATAGCTATGCACGCTTACTCCGCCGCTCCTGACATCGAGGCGGATCAACAAAGCGGGATTGAAACCATTGCGACCCGCCTTGGTGAGAAGCGTACGCTCTGCCTTTGCCTCGCGCTGTACCTAGCGGCGGCGGCTTTGGCGTGGGAGCATCTTGGTTTCCTTGCGATCATATTGGGCGTGATTTACGCAGGTTTGATGATCGCCTCCATCCGGGCTACCAATATTGAGACCCTCTTCCGCCTTTACACGTATTTTCCTATGTTGAATTTGGTGGCCGGGTTTGTAATTTTCTTTCAACTTTCGGTCGTCGCGCGTTACCAGTGGTTTTAGCCAATGAGAGGCTGCGCATAGTTTATGCCCATAATACGCTTATAGGCGAGCTGAGCGGAAATAAGGCAAATCGGCACTCCAACGCCGGGGTTGGTTCCCGCTCCGACGTAAAATAGATTTTTCAGCTTTCTGCTAACATTGCCCGGCCGCAGCAACGCAGTCTGACGCAAGGTGTGCGCAAGGCCCAGGGCGCTGCCGCCGTAGCTGTTGTAATCACTGGCGAAATCCGCGCCGCTGAACTCTCTCCGCGTTAAGATGCGGCTGCGCAGGCTGCTCACGCCAAGCGTGGTCTCGGCCATTTCAAGCATGCGTTCGGTCATGCGCGAGACCGTCGCGCCGTCATAGCTCAAACGCGATGCGACCGGCATCAGCATGAACAGCGTCTCGCAGCCCGCCGGCGCCATGCTCGCCTCCGTCCGCGACGGGCAGCAGACATAATATGATGGATGCGACGGCCACTCGCCGCCATCGAACAGTTCAGCGAAACTCGCCTCCCAATCGGAATGAAACACGATGTTGTGGTGCAAAAGGCTATCGGCGCGTCCGTCGACGCCGAGATAGGCGATGAGCGCGGAGGGCGCGAGTTGACGTTTCTCCCAATATCCAGGCGGGAAGCTGCGCTGCCCAGCATCCAAGAGATGGGTTTCCGTGTGGTGCATGTCGGCGTTGGAGACCACGATATCGGCCGCAAGCCGCTCCCCGCTCGCCAGCGTCACGCCGCTCGCAAGTCCGGCGCGCGTTTCGATGCGGATGACGGGATCGCCGCTCCGAATGACCGCTCCATGCTTGAGCGCCAGCGCGGCGAGCGCCCTGATTACCGCATGCACGCCGCCTATAGGATAGAAAACCCCCATGTTGAAGTCGATATGCCCCATCACATTGTAGATCGACGGCGCCTTAAACGGCGAGACGCCCAAAAACAGCAACTGATACTGCACGATTTTTTGTAGCAGCGGCGTCTTGAAGAAGCGCTTCACATAACGGCTCATGGTGGTGAACGCGGAAAGCTTTGTGCCCGCCAGCACCATGCGCCAGGTGAGAAAATCGAGTGGGCTATCAAAGTTTTTATGCATGAAGTTCTGCATGACCACATTGTACTGATAGCGCGACGCATCGAGATAGCGGTGCAGCTTTGCGCCAGCACCGGGTTCGATGCTTTCGAACAAGGCCGCCGCTCGATCCGGATCGGAATGAAGATCGATAACGCCGCCATCGGCGAAAATGCGATAGGACGGCGACAGCTTCACGAGGTTGAGGCTATTCTCGACCTTCTCGCCAAGCAGTTCGAAATAGTGCTCGAAAACATCGGGCATCAAATACCAGGATGGTCCCATGTCGAAGGTGAAGCCGTCCTGGCTGAATTGTCGGGCGCGGCCGCCTAGCGTGCCGTTCTTTTCAACCACAGTCACAGCGTAACCAGCTTTCGCCAGCAGCGCGGCTAGCCCAAGCCCGCCAATCCCCGCCCCAATAATGACGGCACGATGATCGCTCTGCGCACTTTTGCGTAGTTCAGGCGTTGCGTGTTTCATGATGCGCTCCTGTGCCGTTGATCGTTTGGCGCTAGGTTAGCGCCAGCCACGGTATAAGCGATTGCGGCATGGGAAGGATCAATCAAATGGCGCGCAGCGGGCCCGGCGTGGCGAAACGCCGCTAATTCGAAAGATGAGCCTGAACTAGACAATGTCACCCGCCTTACGCGTTATACGGGTAAATGAAAACGGCTTCACGCGAGAGCGCGGCTCGCAAGAAGAGCGCATGTTGAAGCGAGTTAATAACTCTCTAAATTATTGAATACCAGGATTTCTTGCTTCGTAATGACGGGGTCGGGGGTTCGATTCCCTCTTGCGGCACCAATCCTTGTTTCGCAAGTCGCATTATCGTCTGAATTTATACAAGATAAAATTTAAGTTTAAGCGAGGCGTTAGCAGAACCCCTCCGTTACCGTCAGCCTAACGAGCAAGCGCGGCGCGCAACGCGCTGATGCCCATGCGCTTGTAGGTCTCGACCAGCCTTTCGCCTTCCGCCGCGTCGACGGAAACGGCGAGGCGCATCGTCGCCTCGCAAAGCTGCATGATGAGAAACGCGACGGCCTCAAGCTGCGCCCGCTCGCCGTCCGGCTTGAGGCGCGCCATTACGTCGGCAAGAACCCGCGCGTTGATGCGACTGTCCTCCAACTCCAATTCACGTAAGCGGCAGTCGGATTGAGTGGCGCACCAGATATCCCGCATTACTGGCCGGGTCAGGAACATTTGATAGTAGCTGTCGACGAGGCTCGACCAGGACTGAAGAAGCTCGTCGCAAGTCTGCACTTTGGCGAGTTCGGTCTCGACACAGGAGCGCCCCTCGATCATGCAGCGTTCGGCAAGGCTCCGCACGATCGCCATCTTGTCGGGAAAATACTGATAGAGCGAACCGATAGAAACCCCTGCGGTTTCTGCGACGTCGCTCATCCGCATGGCGTCGCTGCCATCCCGCTCAATGAGCGTTACAGCCGCCGCCAGCATGCGCTCGACGCGTTCACGGCTGCGGCGCTGGCTTGGCGTTCGCCTTACGGCAGACTGTTCGCCAGCCTCTTTCGAGCGGTCCGTCTCGTCCTGATCCATCCTTATCCTTCAAAAAGCGCTTGACCCGGTAAATGTGAGGCTTTATCACGTTTAACAAATATGAGGATGGCTCACATTACACCAAATGCCATCTGACGATCACATTGATTTGCGCACGTCATGAGCAAAATTGATGATCGAGATCAAAAAAACTGGTTTGACCGCAATCGCAACCAAAGGGTTAAACGGTGCCCTCGATTTTTCAATGCGATTATTTGCTGCGTCTTAATGTTGGGCGGTTTGGTTTACTGGAGGATTTATGCTGAGGCATACATTTGCATGGCTGGTGGTGATCGTCGCGATGGGCGGTATTGCCGGAGGCCTCACCCTCTATAAGCGAAACGAGATGAACGCGGCGCAAGCAGCGGCTG
>JBGSLP010000490.1:0-6529 GCA_041740655.1 Alphaproteobacteria bacterium | reverse complement strand
GGCGGCGGAGCGGCCTGCTGTTGGGCGGCCGCGGGCGGAGCGGGCAACTGCGCCAGCGCGAACTGACCGGCAAAGACGGAAATCAATAAAGCAAGTACCGCGCCGGTAAGGAGCGAGCGAAATCTTTCAGTCATAATCATTATGCCATTCAATCGAGGGGATGCGCCACACGCGAGGCGCAGAAATTTTGCGTTGCGCAGGCCTAGCCGCTCAACATGCGCACAATATGACCCTTCGATCGCTTTGCCCATCTTTCATGGGTTGCATATCCACATGCGCGATGCGCCGCAGTTGCATGGCGGTCTTTCGGAAGTCAGGCGCATGCCGTGACTGCGCCTGACTTCTACAGATTACCAGCGATAGCTAAGGCCAGCGTAAGCCGCGACGCCATCACCGGGGTTGAACAGCGTGGAGGCAGCGTTTGCCGTGGTGGCGACGCTGGTCGATGCAATGTATTTTTCGTCAGTCAGGTTACGCCCATCGACATACACCGAAAGGCCGTTGTCGAAATCCATGCCCGCCCGCGCGCCAAGCAGCGCATAACCCTCGGTCTCCACCGTATTGGCGTTGTCGACATAATAGGCGGTCGGAACCCACTCGACATTTGGCCCGGCGAAAAAGCCGCTTGGATGCTTGTAGAGCAGCTCCGCCCGCAGATAATGCTTTGGTGCGCCGGGCAATTCGTTGTCGCCGAAAGTTGCGTCGTTATCGAAACGGAAATCGCTGTAGGTGTAGGCGGTTCGCAGCCACAGGCTGTCGCCTTCCCGTGCAATGCCCCGGAACAGCGTCGCCTGCACGCCAAGTTCGGCGCCCTGATGGATCGTTTCGTCGGCGTTCAGCGCGGTCGTAACGCCATTCTCGCTGAAGAGTTGAAGCTCGTTGTCCAGCCAGGCGCGGTAGACGGATAAATCCCATTCGACGCCGCGATGACTGCCGCGCGTGCCCAGTTCGACGGTGAGCGCGCGCTGCGCCTTCAGGTCGTTGAAGCCGGGCTGGAAGGTGGTGTTCAACTCCGAAAAGGTTGGAACCTCGGTCGCCTTGCTCACATTGCCGAACACCTGCCACTGCGGCGCCGCCTCCCACAGGAAGCCAAGTTTCGGATTGAAAAAACGGTAGTTGTTCTTGCCGCTATCGTCCGGATTAGCGTCGGCTTCCGTGACGATGGCGTCATCGAACTCGCGCTGTGAAAACCCGGCCTTCGCTCCCGCGATCAACGCGAGCGACGGCATGATATAGAAGCTGTCTTCGGCGAACGCCTCGACGTTGCGGGCAATTTCGTCGCCGTCATAGATCAGCGAGCCGCGCCTATCCGGGTTGGCGAGTGAATATGAGTATCGCTTTGTCCGCGTATCGCCGCTGTGAATGTTAGCGCCCGCAACGATCCGGTTGCGATAGCCTGCAATCGTCCCCTCCTGCACCATCTTTGTGAAGGCGCCATAGTCCTCGGAATCGTAGTCGATGATGAACGGCGTGATCGGGTGGTCTAGGTGCTTGCGGATGTAAAAAGCGCCAAAATCGACCGTCGCTCCGCCGCCAAGCCGCACGGTGGTTTTGTTGGACAGGCGGGTGGATTCGATGTTGCGCGCCGCATCGCGAAGCAGGTTTCCAGCGTTGGCTTGTTCCGGGTCGGTGAGCGCCTGCTCGCGGGTCAGCCCGCCCGGGATTTCCTGCTCGATATTGTTGTAGGTCGCGTAAAATCGCGTTTCAGCATCCGGACTGATGCGATAGCCCACATTGGCGTTCAGTCGCTCTGAGTCCTGCTTGCCATGATCCCGGAAACTGTCCTGCTCCAGGTTCGACGCCGTCACGAACGCATCCCATGGGCCGTGAGATGCGCCATAGGCCGCCTGCAGACGATTGAACCCGAAGCTGCCGCCCTCGATACGCGCGACGTTCACATCTCCATCCCGCCCGGTGGGCGAAACGAAGTTGATCACGCCGCCGAGCGAATTTGCTCCATATTGCAGACCATTGGCGCCTTTGAACACCTCTACATAACGGAAGGCCAGCGGGTCGATTTCCTGAAAATCGCCGCCACCGTCGGCAGCGTTGATGGATATGCCGTCCTGCAACAGCTTGATGCCGCGTAAGTGATTGTTGCGTGCAAGCCCGGAGCCGCGGATGGAAAGCCGTGCGTCCTCGCCGAACTTTGGTTGCGCGAAGACTCCGGGTACATAGTCGAGCACGTCCTTTGTGGTGACTGCGCGAGTGCTGCGATATTCCTCCGCCGCAACGAGATCGACGCCCCCCGGCGTCTTCTCAATCTCAGCCTTTGCCGCCTCGACGCTGGGGACGGTCAAAGAGCCATTCCCCTCGGTTGCCGAGGCGTTTGCGGTCGCGTCGCCAGCGGCGCTTGGCGCATCGGCCGCGCCGGAACTGCTCCCGCTTTCAACAATGATCGGTGGAAGCGTGGTCACGTTTTGCTGCGCGTAAGCCGGGTTCACGATCGTGAAAATCGCAACCGAGCAGGCGCAAATCGAGTGTTTGGAAAGCATGGTGTCAGGTCCTGAAATAGCGTGATTACGAGCCGGGCTGGCGAACCAGCGGCGTTAAAAGGAGTTTGGGCGCTGGCTGCCCCTTCGCCGGATCAACCGGATCGATTTCCGCCCAGTTGTGCTCCCCGCTCGCGCAAATCTGCCGCGTCGGGAAATAGAGAGACTCGCCCGGCTTGTTCGGCAGTTTGAACGTCATGGCGAAATCGTCGAAATGCTCATCCGGCAGCATGCCGCCTTCCCAGCGGATTTCGCTGACGCGCTCGGTGATGAGCGTATCGTGCGGTCCCTTCACCGGCTCAGGCAGCGGTTCTTTCAATATTGTGAGGGTCCAGCCCGGTTTCGGCTGCGGTTTGGCGCGGTGTATGCCCTTTGGGATCGTGACGTAGATCGCTGTGGTCGGCGATCCCTTGCATCCATGGGGGATGCGGATGACCGCGCGGTGATAGGTATCGGGCGCAGCTTCCTTCTGGTCGAGAATGGCGTGCGGGTAGGCGGGCGAGGCGGCTGAGGCGAGGGCCAACGCCAGGAGCGCCAAAAAAAGGCGTTTCATGGAAAACAATCTCCGTGATCGGGTGCGTCAAGCGCGCGCAACGCCGATCAAGGCGTCATGCGGCCATAGATTTTCGCGTCGGGATCAGGAGATGGAGGGCGGCGCGCGCGGCCTGTTGGCTGGAAACGGACTATGCGCCGCACCGGCGTCAGCCGCCCATATTGCGGGGATGGCGGCGTCGTAAATCGGCTTGGCGAAACCGGGCGCATCCGGCGAAATCGCGATTGCGAGCGATGCGAATTCGCATGACTCCGAAGCATCGGACTGTGGCGTCGCGGGATGACCGTCCGGGTCGAGCGAGATGGTCTTGAGACCGCCGGCCGAGCAAATGACGATCTTGAATTCGCCCCGCGCCGCCGCCTCGAAATCCGGCATGAAGCCGGGCGCAATCGACGCCCTCACAAACAGGGCGAACAACGCCAGCCAAACCAGTGGCGAGCGGCATTTCAACCATGCTGCGGCGGAACGATTGCCCATTCCGCCATTTTGCCGATTGAGGCTGGCTTCGCTCGAAATATCTTGCCGCAGATATGCGGATGCTGGCGAACTGTGGCGCAAAATCAACGTGGCCGCTTATTGGCCCGTCAGGAACAGGGCGAAGCTGTCGTTCAGCGTGCGGTTCAGCAGGCCGCGATAATGCGCGTAGCACTCGTGGCCCTCGGGGATGCGCCCGAACTCCGCCCGCGCGACGCTTTTCACGGGGATGAGCGCGATGGGCGTTGCAACCGGCGTCAGTTGCGCGCCCCGGCCTACCTGCAAAGTGGTCAGAATCCCGTGCATTTCGCCCTTGATCGTCGGACGCGAGACGATGATGAGCCGGTATTGCCCGTGCTTGTTGGTGACGAAATAGATGTGCCCGGACTGATGCGGCGCGGAGACGACGCCTTTTTGTGAATATTCCCCATCGACCCGCTCGGCCTCGCTGAAAATCAGGTTCGAGGCGCTATCATCCCAGCGAATTTCCGTCAGATACGCGTAGACCGCCTGGCACTCGCTGAACGATGGGCGCAAGGTGAGGTAGTCGCCCTCGATCCACGAAATCGCCGGGCGGGCGTATGAGCCAAGCGCTTCAGGAGCAAGCCCGTTCGTCATGACGGGCGTGGGCGCCGCAGGCGCGTTACGCCGCCGCAGATTGACGCCGAGCGCCTCCTCAAGCCGCACCATGGTCGCGAGGGTAAACGGACGCCGCCCTGACAGCGCTTTCTCCAGCGTCGAGAGGCTGATTTTCGCCTCATGCGCCAGATGCTGGCGGGTTATCCGCCGACGCGCCAGTTCCTCCAGCACGGTCGCAGCGATCAGGCGACTCTCGTCGTCGGAGAGCTTTTGCTCCGAGCTGTCCATAAGCGCCATCGCCGGTCCCCTTCTTCCGCACAAACCCGTCAAAACCCGTTCACCGCTCTGTGATACCGGCGGTTTCCGGCCAAAAAATCAAAGACATGACGCTCGCGCTGCTCCGCATTTAGCGAAATTCTGCAGACGCTGACAATCCTCATCAACGACATTGGATATAAACCCATGAAAGCGCTTTATTTTGTCCATCGCATGACTTGGCCTGACGATGGCGCCGTGCGCGCCCGGATAACTCTCTTCAGCTTCGCACTTGTTGCGCTCGCCATTTTCACAATGGGCGCGCACGCCGACCCCTCGCTAAAGCTTGTGACTCCGGGCGAGATGCGGAGCGGCGCCCTTCTGTTCGGCGCGTCCGAGGAGGGCCGCTATGTGCAGGCGCCGCTGCTCGGAACGGATATCGACATTCAGGTTTCCGGCCCGACCGCCCGCGCCCGCATTACGCAGCGCTTCCGCAATCCGGCGGCGGGTTGGGTCGAGGGCGTGTACGTATCCCCGCTTCCCGAAAACTCCGCCGTCGACACGCTGAAAATGGTCATTGGCGACCGCATCGTGATCGGCGAGGTGAAGGAGCGTCAGGCGGCGAAGGTGGTTTACGAGCAGGCCAAGGCGGCAGGGCAGAAGGCCGGTCTAATCGAGCAGGAGCGCCCGAACCTCTTCACCACATCGGTCGCTAATATCGGACCCGGCGAGACGGTGATCATCCAGCTTGAATATCAGGAGAGCGTTGCGCAAAGCGGCGGAGTGTTCTCGCTTCGCGCGCCCCTTGTCGTCGCTCCCCGTTACAACCCGGCGCCCGTCGTTCAGGCCGTTGATTTCAACGGAGGCGCTGGCTGGGCGTCCGCAGACCCCGTCGCCGACCGCGAACGCATCGAGCCGCCCTATCTGGACCCGAGCAAAAGCAGTCCGGTCAATCCCGTCACGCTCACAGTGCGCCTCAAGGCCGGGTTCGCGCTCGGCGAGGTCAAGAGCCATCACCACAAGGTCGTGACCGAAGTCCTCTCGGATGACGCGCAGGTGGTGAAGCTGGATGGCGCCGTCGCGGCGGATCGCGATTTCGAGCTGACATGGACGCCGAAAACGGGCCGCGCGCCAGCTGCCGGCCTGTTCCGCGAACGCATCGGCGCGCACGAGTACGTGCTCGGCATGATCACCCCGCCCACGGTCGAGGCCGCGCAGGATCGCAGGCCGCGCGAGACCATTTTCGTCATCGACAACTCCGGCTCCATGGGGGGCGAATCCATCGTGCAGGCCAAGGCAAGCCTCCTCTACGGCCTCCAGCGCCTCCAGCCGGGCGACACCTTCAACGTTATCCGCTTCGACAACACGATGGACATGGTTTTCGGCTCGGCCGTCGCCGCTGACAGCAAAAACATCGCCTATGCGACGCGCTTCGTGGACGGACTTGCAGCCACCGGCGGCACGGAGATGGTCCCCGCCATGTTGGCGGCGCTCACCGATCCGCGCGCGGGCGACACAGACAGACTGCGGCAGGTGGTCTTCCTCACCGATGGCGCCATTGGCAACGAACAGCAGTTGTTCGAGACCATCGCCACGACGCGTGGCCGAAGCCGCGTGTTCATGGTCGGCATCGGCTCAGCGCCCAATTCGCATCTGATGACGCGGGCGGCTGAACTCGGGCGCGGCTCGTTCGTCCACATCGGCTCGCCCAGCCAGGTCGAGGAGCGGATGCGCGAATTGTTCGGCAAGCTGGAGGCGCCAGCCGTCACCAACATCACCGCCCGCTTCTCTGCCGGAGGCGCGGATGTGACGCCCGAACTGCTGCCCGACCTTTATCGCGGCGAAACCCTTACCTTCGCCGCCCGAACCGCCAGCCTCGACGGGCACGTCACAATTGAGGGCATGATCGGCGAAACGCCGTGGTCGGCCACGATCCCGCTTGCGAAAGCTGCGGAGGGCGCGGGCGTGTCGAAGTTATGGGCGCGGCGGAAAATCTCGGATGCGGAAGTTGCCGCAACGTTGCAAAACACGCCTCGCGAGGCCGCCGACGCTCTCATTCTGGCGCTGGCGCTCGACCATCATCTCGTCAGCCGCCTCACAAGCCTCGTCGCCATCGACAAGACGCCGAGCCGTCCGGCGGGCGAACGCCTGAGCCGCGCCGACCTGCCGCTCAACC
>JBGSLP010000489.1:0-2701 GCA_041740655.1 Alphaproteobacteria bacterium | reverse complement strand
CGTCGCGGGGCAGGCGAATCTTCTAGCGGCCGAGGCGGGCGCGTCCGGCAAAATGGTGATCGAGGCCAAGCGCATCGGGAAAACCTTCGGCGAGCGCACTGTGATCAGGGATTTCTCGACACGCATCAATCGCGGCGACCGGCTCGGCGTCATCGGCCCGAACGGTGCCGGCAAGACGACGCTCATCAGCCTGCTGACGGGCAAGCTTGAGCCGGACGCGGGTACGGTACGCCTTGGCGCGAACATCGAAATGGCGGCGCTGGAGCAGAACCGCGACAGCCTCAACCCGAATTGGACGGTGGCGGAAGCGCTGACCAACGGCTCTGGCGACCGCGTGATGGTGGGCGGCGAAAACAAGCACGTGATCGGCTATATGGCAGATTTCCTGTTTGCGCCGGAGCAGGCCCGGACGCCTTTGCGCGTGCTATCGGGCGGTGAGCGGGCGCGGCTGATGCTGGCGCGGGCGCTCGCCAAGCCGTCGAACCTGCTGGTGCTGGACGAGCCAACCAACGACCTCGACCTTGAGACGCTGGACGTGCTGGAGGAAATGCTGGGCGACTACGCGGGCACCGTCATCCTCATCAGCCACGACCGCGATTTCCTCGACCGGCTAGTGAGTTCGGTGATTGCGCCGGAGGGCGATGGCGAGTGGGTGGAGTATGCGGGCGGCTACACGGATATGCTGGCCCAGCGTGGGGCTGATCTGGCGGCGCGGGGAGCGGCTGGCAATGGCGGCGGCAAGGCCGCGCGCTCGGATGCGGCGAACGGCGGGGCGACGACTGCAATATCGAACGCCGCGCCAGCGGCGGAGTCAGCCCCAAAACGCCGCCTCAGCTTCAAGGACAAACACGCCCTCGAAACCCTGCCGAAAACGATTGCCGCGCTGGAGGCGAAAATCGCCAAGCTCCAGACCCAGCTCGCCGACCCAAACCTTTTCGCGCGCGACCGCAAAACCTTCGACGCCGCCAGCGCTGCGCTGACGCAGGCGCAGGCAGCGCTTGAGGCGGCGGAGGAGCGGTGGCTTACTCTCGAACTAATTGCAGATTAACTTTTAAATTAACTATCTAAGAAGCCTGTTGACGCTTGATAGGGCGTTACCAATGAACGCTCCATCTTGCCTGTTGCCTCTCCAGTGTCGTGCCCTAAGATTATAATCGAGATCATTTCCGCCAAATGCAGTTTGCACAATATGATCTATTTCCCACCCGTAAACCGTGAGTTTTCCGTATTCAAGGCGATGAATTTCTCTCCCATCGCAATCTCTGCGTTCGACCGCGGGATTTCTTCCCAATATTGGGAACGCTTTTGTCCACGCAGCAATTTTTCGGCTTTCTTCTGAAGTTATGGATTTGCCGGTGCCCTGCGCGAGAGCGTTAAAGTTTTTCATACATTTGCCTTTCGGATAACGCTTGTGGAAAGACACACTGCTTATCCATGAAACACGAGACAAACGAGAATGGAAATTCAGCGCATCTATGTGACTGATTTTATCGACGCTGATTTACAAACTTTCCGAATAGTGTCCCATACTTCTATATAAATCAACAGCTTCTTGTTGAGTCACACTAAAATCCGCGGCGCTGTCATCCTCCCATTTGGCCACTGCATAGTGGTTGTATCAGTTCGTCGTGCCGGGCATTTTGCTAGACAACAAAGTCGATCCTGAGCTTTGTGCCCGTAGCTCTTGCATAGCGGCGCAAAGTTTCGAGCGACGGGTTGGCTTTGCCGCTCTCTAGCCGCGCGATTGCGGGTTGCGAAGTGCCCATGCGCTTGGCGAGTTCCTCCTGCGAGAGGTCGCTGCGGGCGCGGGCATCGATCAGCGCGGCGGCGAGGCTGAATTCTTCCTCCAGCGCCGCGTAGGCTTCGACAAACTCTGGCTCCTTGCGCCAGCGCTCGACAGCTTCCCTCGCAGGTATCATTTTACGGCTCATTTCATTTCTCCTACGCGTTTCCGCGCTAAATCTAGTTCGCGGCGCAGCGTTTTCTGAGTTTTCTTAACGAATGTTCGCAGCACGACGACACGCCGTTCTGAAGCGGTTACATAAATGCTGCGCGCAATACCATCTCGACCGATCATTCGCATCTCCCAAAGCTTGTCCTCGAGATGCTTCACGTAAGGCTCGCGAACCTGCTCCAGTCCTTTCGCCTCAATCAAATTCACGATGCGAGCAAACTTTGCCCGCATGTCAGCCGGCAGGTCGTTGACTTCGCCTTCGGCTTGTTCACTCACGAAGACAACTGTCCAAGCCGACATTTTTATAACTTATATGATATGAGGTGAATTTGCAAGATCGAGCCGCAGGGTAAATACCGGACACTCAAGAGTCATCGCGACGATGGCGCGCCCTCAGCGCACGGTAAACCGGAACGGCACGGACAGCACCAGGGGTTCGGTGCTCACCGACTGGGAGTAGGACGGAAAGGGCGAGGCGCGCTTGAGCGATGCGATCGCGGCGTCGTCCAGCGCCTTGTGGCCGGAACTGGTCACCACTTCGCTTGACGTCACCGCGCCCGTCGGGTCGATGGTAAAGCGGACGACGACCGTGCCTTTGCGCCGCGTGCGCGGATTGACCTTTTTCCGTTCCAGATGCTTGGCCAGCTTGCCGAAATAGAGCCGCTTCTGCGTGGCGTCGCCGCCCGTCTGTGCGGCCCCGGATGCGCGCTTTTCCTCGGCGGAAAGCTGCTCCTCCTGCGCGACGGC
>JBGSLP010000488.1:0-2366 GCA_041740655.1 Alphaproteobacteria bacterium | reverse complement strand
GAAAGCGTTTTCGACGCTCTACCAGACCGCGCCGCTCGGGCCATCGCAACCCGTATATGTCAATGCGGCGGCCTCGATCGAGTCCGCATTATCCCCATGGGCGTTGCTGCGATGGCTAAAGCGAGTTGAGTTTCTTGCAGGTCGCAGGGCAGGCCGACGACGCTGGGGGCCGCGGCCTCTCGACCTGGACATCCTGGATTACAAAGGCCGCATATTAAACTGGCGGCTTGAACGAGGTGGCGGCGCCCCGTACGCATCGCGCGCCTTGGTGCTGCCTCATGCCGGCATGCATGCGCGGCCTTTCGCGTTGGCGCCGGTGGCGGAGATCGAGCCACGCTGGCGGCATCCCGTCTTTCACCGGACTGCGCGAGAATTGCTGCGGAAGACGAGTAGTCAGAAAGAAGGAAAAATACTAATCGCTGATATTCGAACCTAGCAACAAATTAACGGCGGAATTTGTTGGCCTTAAGCTCGACGTCTTATGATTTTCGACATAATAGGTTTCGCGACTTTTGGGAGAAATTCGCACACCTGCATGTCGAAGTCGCCGCCGTGCCGTAGCGCGGTTAACTGAGCGCCAAGAGATTGGTGGGATAGTATTTTAATAGAAGCGTCACTTACCTTAATCTTGCCCGCAAGATCGAAGGCGTCCGAGTAAAACTGAAGTGGTGCGGGGGCTGCCTCGAAGTAAGCGCCGTCTGATCGATCTGTTAGTGAAACAAACATGTAGGAAGGTTGGGGCCAGTCAGATATAGTAGACGATATTTCTACAAGGAAGCGCCTCGTTTGCTTTGCCTTGATAAGAAATCGAAAATTCTCACGGTGAGATCTCACTATTGCATCGGCATGGTCAACAACGGAAGTTAGATCTGGTCTAATGGCTTTTAAGGCGGCGACAGTTCCGCGCATGACTAACTCTGAAGCATTCGCCATTGTTAGGAAATCGCTAGGCACTCCGATGTTCGTGTATCTTTGCCACCAATCGCCTCCGTCGTCCGTTATCTGAATAGCGCCCGGCTCGAGCGAAGGGGTCAGGAGTAAGTATAGAGCAGTGTATGCGCCCAGACTTAGACCCTCCCCATTCAAAAACCATGCGATGCGACGGCCAAACGCAACTGCATCTTCATGATCCTTTAGATATCCGCTGTGTCGCCTGTCAATTCCGTAGAAATAGCGAATGTCATTGAGCAATGATGGTCGACCGTCCTTCGTCATACGTCTACCCTCAGGCCGCCCATCGTATCAAAAGGCATCTCTCAATTTGCCAACTGATCGTTCAACGTGACCGCTTGCCTTTTAACTGGAAACGCTCTAGGTAATGTAATTCCTAGAAATGTGAGGACTTGATGGCGCGCATCACCGTCGAAGATTGCATCGACAAGGTATCCAACCGTTTTGAACTGGTTTTGCTTGCGGCCCACAGGGCGCGCATGATCGCGTCCGGCGCTCCGATTACGCTTGAGCGCGACGCTGATAAAAACCCGGTCGTAGCCTTGCGCGAGATTGCGGAGGAAACCGTTTCCGCCGACGATCTGAAAGAGGATTTCATCCACTCCATGCAGGTGCATGTCGAGGTCGACGAGCCGGAGCCGGACGCCGCTCCAATGCTCCCGGACGCCTCGCGCCCTGTGCTGTCGCGCGATGACATGTCCCAAGATAACGACGTCGATCATATTACGGAAGATGAACTGCGGCGGGGCCTTGAGCGCATGATACCTGCCGAGGCGGCAGCTTCGGGCAATCGTTCGCGATAGATGCAAAAGACTTCGCACGTCCTCCGGTAACTTTGCTGGCGAAAGGCGGTCTCCGGCATGATGCGGCAATACGAGCTTGTCGAGAAAGTTCGCAGCTACGATCCAAAAGCTGACGAAAATCTCTTGAACAAAGCCTATGTGTACGCAATGAAAGCGCATGGCAAACAGGTCCGCGCTTCCGGCGATCCGTATTTTTCGCACCCGTTGCAAGTGGCGGAAATCCTTACCCGGCTGAAGCTCGACGACGCGACCATCGCGACCGCGCTTCTGCACGACACCATTGAGGATACCGGCGCGACGAAAGCCGACATCGACGCCTTGTTTGGGCGTGAAATTGGCGACCTCGTCGATGGCGTCACGAAAATAAAGCGCCTCAATCTCGTCACGAAGAAAACTGAGCAGGCAGAGAATTTCCGCAAGCTGTTGGTCGCCATTTCCACCGATATCCGCGTGCTGCTGGTCAAGCTGGCCGACCGTCTCCACAACATGCGCACGCTGCAGTGGATGAAGCCCGAAAAGCGCCTGCTTATCGCGCAGGAAACCATGGATATCTATGCGCCCCTCGCTGGCCGCATGGGCATTCAGGAGATGCGCGACGAGCTTGAAGATCTC
>JBGSLP010000487.1:0-6468 GCA_041740655.1 Alphaproteobacteria bacterium | reverse complement strand
GTTTTTCAGCTTCGTCGCCATGGGCCTCATCTATTGGGGCTGGACCGGGCCGAGCGAGGCGTTTTATGCGGGGCTGGGCGTCACGGCTTATGGCGCCGTGTATTTTCTCGTCCATGACGTGCTGGTGCATCGCCGCGTCGCCCTGCGGATCAATCCGCGCAAAGGCTATTTCCGCCGCGTTTATCAAGCCCACCGCATGCACCACGCTGTGGAAGGCAAGAAGGGATGCGTATCGTTCGGCTTCATTTTCGCGCCATCCGCTGAACATCTGCGGGCGGAGCTAAAACGGCTCGCACCGCTTCGCACTTACGGCAGCCGGGTTGACGCAAACCGGGTGGGCAACCTCGAAACCAACTAATCCTCGGCACCGCTATCAGGCCCGTCATTATCGATGGGCTTGATGTAATCCGTGATGTGCCGTCGCGGCGCCCATGGACGAACCCCACGAACTTGCGCTGCGGTTTCAACCCGGATCCGCCCGTGTCTCAGATAGATCGCCGTCGCGCCATTTTTATCGAATGCGCGCTTGTCGATGATCAATTTCGGCCCCTGGCATGGTTGCAGGATTGGAAACGGCGCGATCAGGATATCGGCGCGGGCGCAATCGTCGGCCAGCGCCGACATCTCCCGCGTCAGGCTGACGAGCTTGCCCTGAACGAGGATAACGCAACTTGACGCGTCGCAACGAAACCCGGCGCCTTTGTTAGCGTCCTTCGGCTTGCGATTGTCGCCATCCGCCTTCAGCCATTGTTCGAGGCTATAGGCGGCCTTTCGACCGGGCGTCGCTTGCAGCACGCCTTTCGGATCGCGGACGGCGATGACGGCGCCCTGACGCTCGACGAGGATATCGGGGCGCTGGGCCGCCGGCATGAGCGCAATTCCCAAAGCCAGCGGCGCCGCCCCCAGATAACGCCAGCGTCCGCGCCAGATGAGCATCCAAAGTCCACCAAGGGCTATGGCCAGCAAGGCCGGCATGGGATAGGCGGCGGACGCCACGATGGCACCGTCCAGGGCTGCAACCCAGCGCGAAATGACCAGCATGATTTCAATGCCCCAGCCCATGGCGGCCAGAGGCAACGCCTCCAGCCCAAGCGGCATCACGGCCAGCGTCAGGATCGCCATCGGCATGATGACGAGTGTGATGACGGGCATCCCGACGAGATTGCCGAGCACCGAATAGCTCGCGACATTGTAAAAATGATAAGCGGAGATTGGCGCAACGGCCAACCCCGCGACCAAGCTCGTCGTGACGGAGCCTATCAAAAAGCCGCTCGTCGCTTGCCCCACGCGGCCAAGGCGCGAGGTCATCGTCCGTCGCGAAAGGAACGACTGATAGCGCTCACAAAACGCAATAAGCGCGGCGGTCGCGGCAAACGACATCTGGAAACTCACATCCAGCAGGCTTTCGGGCAAAACGGCAAGGATGAGCAACGCCGAAAACGCCACATTGCGCAACGTAACGGCGGGCCGATCGAGCGCAATAGCCAGAAATATGACCGCGATCATCAGAAACGAGCGCAGCGTCGCGACCGCCGAGCCTGAAAGCAGCAAATAGCCGAATGCGCCGAGAATGGCGAGCGCCGCCGCCCATTTCTTGATCGGGTAGCGCAGGGCGAGGCTGGGAATGAGCGCAAAGCCAAAGCGCACGAGCCAGAACAGCGATCCCGCCACCAGCGCCATGTGCAGGCCGGAAATTGAGATGACGTGGTATAGCCCGGAAGCGCGAAGGGCGTCGGTATCGGCCTCGCTCATCTGCGCCCGCTCGCCGACGATCAACGCCTGTGCGATCGCCGCCGTCGATGTCGGCAAAGCCGCAGCAATCCGCGCTCCGATGGCGGTCCGCGCCCGCGAAATCGCAGCAAGGATGCGCAATTTTATCGGCGGTGGCCCCGCGCCTTCGGTCATCGAGATCGCCGCCGTTGCAAAGCCTCCGGCGCCAATCGACGAGAACCACGCCTGACGGGCAAAGTCGAAACCTCGCGGCATCACCGGCTCGGAGAGCGGTGTCAGGACGGCGGGCATGAAAACGGAGGCGCCGACGGGCGGCCCGACCGTGGCATTCGCAGTGATCCTGACGCGATGCGGCAATTGCGCCGCCTCAATCCCCTCTGCGCTGGATACGAGCAGCGTTAGGCGGCCGCGCTTGGCGCTCGTCTGCTCCCAGCGCTCCACCCACCCCTCCAGCTTTTTCGTCGCCGTGCTTTTGGCGATGAGCGGAGCGGCCACAAAATCGGAGCGGAACTTCGCGGCGGCGAAACCGCACGCCATGGTGAGCAGCATGCTTCCGGCGAGAAATGCGAAGAACCCGCGCCTCAGAAACACCCGCATGGCGCTCGCGCCGATCAGGGCGCCAACAGCCGCAAGCGTCGGTGGTTCATAAGGTAACGTGAAGTAAAGCCCGATGCCGCATGCGAAAAGCACGGGCAGCCAGTAGATCCAGCGTCCGCGCTCCTGGTCGAGGGCGCTGACGAGAGCTGCACCAAGCCGGGCGCCAACCCCCGGACGCGTCCTCGGCGCCGCCGCCTCGCGCACGCGCCATTGCTCCTCGAACGCGATATTCGCCATGGCCCCGTGACGCAATCACACCGTTTGTGCTATCCCTTCGAGTAATCTACTCATTTGCAACGATCCGTGAAAAGACTTTCAATGAAAAACGACATTGTCACTCGCTTTGCCCCCTCACCCACGGGCTATCTCCACATTGGCGGGGCGCGCACCGCCCTGTTCAACTGGCTATACGCAAAGGCCAAGGGCGGCCGGATGCTGCTTCGGATCGAGGATACTGACCGCGCCCGCTCGACCAACGCCGCCATCGACGCGATCATCGACGGCTTGAAGTGGCTGGAATTGCACTGGGCCGGCGATCCGGTTTTCCAGTTTGCGCGCGCCGAAAGGCACCGCGAGGCGGTCGAGCAGCTTCTTGCATCGGGCGGCGCCTATCGCTGTTACTCGACGCAGGAAGACCTTGCCGCCATGCGCGAGAAAGCCGCTGCCGAGGGCCGTGCGCCGGGGTATGACGGAACGTGGCGTGACCGCGATCCTTCCGATGCACCCAAAGGCGTGAAGCCCGCCATCCGCCTGCGCGCGCCGAAAGAAGGCGCAACCGTTATTGACGATCAGGTGCAGGGCCGTGTGGTTTTTGAGAACAAGAACCTCGACGACTTGGTGCTGCTGCGTAGCGACGGCACTCCGACTTATATGCTCGCGGTCGTCGTGGACGACCATGACATGGGTGTGACGCACGTCATTCGCGGCGATGACCATTTGACGAACGCGGGGCGCCAGTCACAGATTTATGCGGCGCTCGGCTGGAATATTCCGATTTTTGCGCATCTGCCGCTCATCCACGGGCCGGACGGCGCCAAGCTCTCAAAGCGGCATGGCGCGCTTGGCGTCGAGGCGTACCGCGAGATGGGCTTCCTGCCCGCGACGATGCGCAACTATCTGGCGCGGCTCGGGTGGGCGCATGGCGACGATGAAATCATGTCGACCGAGCAGATGGTCGAATGGTTCGACTTCGGCGGGATGGGCCGCTCGCCCTCACGCCTCGATTTCGCGAAAATGGAAAATCTCAACGGGCATTACATTCGCCACACGGATGACGCCGCGCTGACAAATCAACTGGTTGACGCGCTGCCCTACTTGCTAGGCGGCGAGGGCTTGCGCAAAAGCATGGGTGATGATGGCCTGCGGACCCTGCAAGCCGCCATGCCCGGCCTGAAAGAGCGTGCAAAGACGCTTGTGGAACTCGCCGACAATGCGCAGTTTTTATTCGCACAGCGCCCGCTGGCCATGGATGACAAAGCCGCCGCACTTCTGACGCCTGAGGCTCGAACTCATCTAAAAGCGCTAGCCACGCGTTTTGCGGATGTGGAGAACTGGAACGCGGCGTCGACCGAGGGGGTTGTACGCGCGTATGCCGATGAGGCGAAGGCCAAGCTCGGCGCGATCGCACAGCCGCTGCGCGCCGCCTTGACGGGCCGTTCGACTTCGCCGGGGATTTTCGATGTTCTCAACGTGCTTGGCCGCGATGAATCGGTCGCACGACTGAAGGATCAGGCCGAATAGGCAGCGGGGCGCGATGGGCGGCACGGCGGTGGGAGAAAACCTCAACACTGAGCCGCAGCCTCAGGTTACGTCATTGATGCAAATTTCTATCGCAGTGCGAAAAGGCGTTTACGCAGCGCACAATATTTGTAACATGGAGTGGTGACTCATTTTTCCTAAGCGCACGCGATTAGGTTTCAAGGAGACTTAGGACCATGGCCGACACGCAGAGTTCACTGCCGCCGCACGGACATAACGAGAAACCTAAAGGGTCTTTGTCGCTTGACGGGAAAACGGTGGAATTTCCCGTTTATTCCGGCTCCATTGGCCCGGATGTGGTCGATATCTCAAAGCTTTACGCGCAAACCGGCGCATTCACTTACGACCCCGGCTTCACCTCCACCGCTAGCTGCAAATCGGCGATCACATATATAGATGGCGACGAAGGCGTGCTGCTCTATCGCGGCTACCCCATCGACCAGCTCGCCGAGCAGGGCGATTTTCTGGAAACCTGCCACCTGCTGCTTTACGGCGACCTGCCATCGCGGCATCAGTATCTAGATTTCAAGAACCGCGTCATCTACCACACAATGCTGCATGAGCAGATGAGCCGGTTCTATACGGGCTTCCGCCGAGACGCACATCCGATGGCGGTTATGGTGGGCGTCGTTGGCGCGCTTTCGGCGTTTTATCACGACAGTCTGGACATTACGGACCCCGTGCAGCGCGACATAGCCGCGATCCGGATGATCGCTAAAATGCCAACCATTGCCGCAATGGCCTATAAATATTCGGTCGGCCAGCCGTTCATCTATCCGCGCAACGACCTCGATTACGCGGCCAATTTCCTCTACATGACGTTCGCCGTGCCGTGCGAGGAATATAAGATCAATCCGATCCTGGCGCGCGCGATGGATCGCATCTTTATCCTCCACGCCGATCACGAGCAGAACGCGTCGACATCGACGGTGCGGCTGGCCGGTTCGTCGGGCGCCAATCCATTCGCCTGCATTGCGGCGGGCATTGCGTGCCTATGGGGTCCGGCGCATGGCGGGGCAAACGAGGCGGCACTGAAAATGCTGATGGAAATCGGCACGGTCGACCGCATTCCGGAGTTTATCGCGAAGGCGAAAGACAAGAGCAGCAACTTCCGCCTCAGCGGCTTCGGCCACCGGGTTTATAAAAACTACGACCCGCGCGCCAAGGTCATGCAGACGACCTGCAAGGAAGTGCTCGAAATCACCGGCACCAAAAACGATCCGCTGCTTCAGGTGGCCATGGAGCTTGAGCGCATCGCGCTGCAGGACGAATACTTTGTCGAGAAGAAGCTTTATCCGAACATCGATTTCTATTCGGGCATCACGCTCAAAGCGCTCGGCTTTCCGACCTCGATGTTCACAGTCCTTTTCGCCATCGCCCGGACAGTGGGATGGATTGCGCAGTGGAAGGAAATGATCGTCGACCCGGATCAAAGGATCGGGCGCCCGCGCCAGCTTTATGTCGGACCGGAGAAACGCGATTACGTGGCGCTGGAGTCGCGCTAGGCTTATCGGGCCGTCGGCCTTCTTCAAAAGTCCTCGCGAAAGCGGGGATTTTTTGTTTCAGCCTAATGAATGCCGCGCTAGCGAAGCGAGCTGCAAATCAAGACGCCTTTTTGAGCTCCACCGCATCCGCTCGCGACGGCAGGGCAATGGCGCCCATCGCGCTCAACGTGATTTCAGCGGCGCGCTCGCTTGGGGCTCCTTCGGTCAGCAGCATCCTGCTGCGAATGCGTGAAAGGGCGGCAAGTTGGCGTCGGCGCTCGGGCGTATCGCTGAGGAGCGGCAGGATGGTCTGGCTCAGCTTTTCCGGCTCGCAGTCCTCCTGCAGCAGCTCCGGAAACACGTTCTCGTCGAGGACATGGTTCGCCAGGACAACGGAGGAAACCTTGAGCAGGAACCGCAGCTTGGCCGTCAGCGGGCCGACACGATAGGCAACGACCATTGGAGCGCCGGACATGGCGAGTTCGAGCGTCACGGTGCCAGACGCCGCGAGGGATGCATTCGCAAGCCGGAAGGCCTTGAACTTGTCCTCCTCGCCCGAGATGAGATGAGGCGGCACGGGCCACTCGACCAACGCTTCCTCGATCAGCGCCCGCACGCTCGGCACGACGGGGATGATGACTTCAACCGGCCCGACCCGCTCCATGAGCCTGCCGATAGCCTGCCCGAACGGCCGCATGAGATGACGCACTTCGTTCGGTCGACTTCCGGGAAGCACGCAAATGACCGGGCGACCGGCTGCAAGCCCCAGTTTCAGGCGCAACTCGCGAGTATCGAGCCCGTCGATCCACGCCTGCTTTTCAATCATCGGATGGCCGACATAACTGCAGACCGGCCCTCCGAGGCGCTCGTGCGCCTGCGGCTCGAACGGCAGCAACGC
>JBGSLP010000486.1:0-3714 GCA_041740655.1 Alphaproteobacteria bacterium | reverse complement strand
CGGTCGCGGCGAGGCGCTCGGGGCGGCGCATGCCCGCATCTCGGTGATTGACGGCGATGCGGATGGCGGTAATTTCCACGAACCTGACCTGTTCGTATTCGACCCCGGCAAAATTGGCCAGAAGACGCTCCGCTGGTTTGGCGAGCTCGACAGCATCGTTTTTGTCGGCGACGGGGCGCCATCGGCGGAGGAGATCGTGGCGGGCGCGGAGATCGTCGAGGGCGATACAATCCTGCGCTTTGACGAAGACAACATCCTTACGCTCAAGGGCTATACGTCCCTTTCGATAGACGACGTCGTTTTCTGAAGGCTGCGCTCCGTCTTGGAATCAGCGACGCGAGTGCGAAGCTCGCGTTTCGCCCTCGGCGCGCAAAGCGGATCGCCTCCTCATCCCTGTCGGGATGGCAGTCCAAGACTCCAGCGTTGACGCAACATAAACCTCACATGTGTTTTGCAGACGCATGAAAGCGAGACAGGCCTCGTCAAAGTCAGCATTAACGCCACTCATGCCTCTATTTGATAACGCCATCCGCCCGATTCCGGAGTTTTTCGTGTCGTCAGAATGTGAGGAAGATCTGAAGCGCACGGTTGCTCGAATTCCGAGCCGGGATATGGTCGCATTCCGTTTCTGCGAGGCCGAACCGCTCATGAACGACGGCTTCAGTTCCGCGACGGGCGTACTTAAGCGTTCGGGCCACGAGAGCGCCGTTGACGTCTTACATCTGGCCGATTGGATGCTGCGGGCGACCACGATCACGCCGGACGACTCAGAAGAATTCGTGCAAACATCTGAAAAAGAGAAGGAAATCACCTTGTGCAATGCAGAGGTGCGAGTGTCGCCATCGTCGGCAAGCGGGTTCCAGACAGGCATGATGAGGCTGAGCGCGTTGTCGGCGCCGATGATCCAGCGCATCCAGCCGCAGCCTATCTCCACAACGGGGCCAGCCGTGACTATCTGGACAACAGCGTGACAGCCTTGAGATCGGCGGCGACAATCCGCTCCTTCTTGCCTGCGCCGAAGGTGTTGCGCCGCTTCTCCTTGCATGAAGACTGCGCGAGAAGGATGGCGCTGAGACGTGGCGCAAGCATTTGTGCGCCTGGAAACGCCGGCGGCCTCCAGCGCTGCGTCTCGGCACGCGCTCTTTCGATCGGTTGGGACGAGTACTGATGAAGCTGTTGGTGACGGGGGGATGCGGGTTCATTGGATCCGCCGTGGTGCACAGAGCGATCAGACTGGGCTGGTCGGTCGTCAATGTGGACAAGCTAACCTATGCCGGCAACCTCCAGAGCGTCGCTGCGGCGGCGCAGAGCGGATGCTATGCCTTCGAGAAAGCCGATATCTGCCATGCGGGGGCAATGAAGCGCGTCTTCCACCTTCATGATCCCGACGCCGTCATGCACCTCGCCGCCGAAACCCATGTCGATCGATCGATCGACGATCCCAGACGATTTGTCGAGACAAACGTCCTGGGAACCTGCATTCTGCTGCAAGCAGCATTGCGACACTTTTCGTCGCTGGGGCCGGAGCGCCGCGACAAATTCCGGTTCATGCATATCTCGACGGACGAGGTGTATGGCGCGCTCGGCCTCGAAGGACGCTTCAGCGAAAAGACCTCCTATGCGCCGCGCTCTCCGTATGCCGCCTCCAAGGCTGGATCGGACCATCTTGTCCGGGCCTGGGGGGAGACATTCGGCCTGCCGGTTCTGGTGACCAACTGCTCTAACAATTATGGTCCGCGGCAGTTTCCCGAGAAACTCATCCCCCTTGTCATTCTCCGCGCAATCGCGGGCGAGCCGATCCCGGTCTATGGCGCTGGCGAGAACATTCGCGACTGGCTCTATGTGGAAGACCATGCGGAGGCGCTGACGGAGGTGCTGACGCGGGGATCGCCAGGTGAGAGCTACAACATCGGAGGCGAGTGCGAGGCGCGCAATATTGATCTGGTGCGCCTCATCTGCGCTATTCTTAACGATATGCGCCCCGCCGGAGCGCCCTATGGCCGCCTGATCACGATGACGGTTGACCGTCCGGGACATGACTTTCGCTATGCGATCGATCCAGGCAAGACTTGCGCAGCTTTTGGCTGGCGCCCCCGCCACAATCTCGAGGAGGGTCTGCGCGCGACGGTGAAGTGGTATCTTGAGAATGAGGCTTGGTGGCTGCCGCTGATGCAGCGCGGCGACTTTGGCAAGCGGCGCGGGTTGCGCCAGTGACCCTCCGCCATCAGCCAAACCAGAGCGATCCTGATTGGCGACGCGCGTCTGTGCGGCCCGAAGGGACCAGGCGCTCAATCCTCCGCCAGCCATCAGCGAATATTCCGGGCTGTGAGGACCTGCGGCAAAGCGCCCGCCACCGACGCGCGAACGCGGGTCGCCGCTTCCTCAAGGCCTTATCCCATCGTCAGCGCGGCGCGATGCGACCAACGGTCGTCGCCGTCGCCTCCCCATCTGGTTCGGCTCACGGAGCGCCTCAAGGATGAAACGCAAGGGAATCATCATGGCTGGCGGATCCGGAACCCGCCTTTACCCGCTTACGCGGGCTGTCTCCAAGCAACTGCTGCCGATCTATGACAAGCCGATGATATACTATCCGCTGACAGTCCTGATGCTTGCGGGCATCCAGGAGATAGCGATCATCACCACCGCAGATGAAAAGTGGCAATTTCAAAGACTTCTTGGCGGCGGCGATGATCTTGGCATCAGCCTGACCTGGCTTGTGCAACAAAGGCCGGAAGGATTGGCGCAAGCCTATATTCTAGCGGAGGAGTTTCTCGAAGGTTCTCCGTCGGCGATGATCCTGGGGGATAACATCTATTTCGGTGAGGCAATGCAGGAGCGTCTCGAACGTGCCAGAGACCGAGTCAACCCCACCGTGTTCGCATACCGCGTCTCCGACCCTGAACGCTATGGTGTGATCGAGATCGACGACGCCGGTCGCGCCTTATCCATCACGGAGAAGCCGAGTCGACCGAAGTCGAACTACGTCATGACCGGGCTTTACTTTTTCGATGGGCGCGCGAGCAGCATAGCGCGAAACGTCAGGCCATCGGAGCGCGGCGAGCTCGAAATTACGGATATCGCCGAGTTCTATCTGCGGGAGAACTCGCTCGTGGTCGAAACGCTTGGCCGTGGCTACGCTTGGCTGGATACAGGAACTCACGACAGCCTTATGGCCGCCGGGGAGTTCGTGAGAACGATAGAGCAGCGACAAGGCCTCAAGATCGGCTGTCCGGAGGAAGTCGCTTACCGTTTGGGCTTCATCAGCCGCGAGCAGTGCCTTCGTCTGGCCGCGAATCTCGCCAAGACAGGGTATGGCGCTTATCTCAAAGATATTGTGGGGTAACGGTGACGTCATGACCTATATTGAGTGTGTAGTGAGCTACTCCCCGAAGATCGGACAGTTACGGAAGCTGCGATCTGAAGTCTGCTGGTCTCCAAGAACGAGGAGAACAGAACATGTCGCAGCGCAGGAACCATGACGCGGTGTTCGAGGCGCGTGTTGCGTCGGAGGCGCTAAAGGGCCCGCCCTGTCAGGGAAGTTGTCGCCTACTCTGAAACTTTGGTGGTTTTGGTGGGCGGGGACAGGATGAAGCAGACATGGCGTACTCGAAGGAGCGCCGGGCGGGGGCGATCGCGAGGATGCTGCCGCCGGCCAGCGTGGCGATCCCGGTGCTGTCGCGGCAGGAGGGGATCTCGGAGGCGACGCTTTACAAG
>JBGSLP010000485.1:0-2518 GCA_041740655.1 Alphaproteobacteria bacterium | reverse complement strand
CGTAGAGCCGGTCAAAATCCGGCTCGCTCAGTCCTTTCTGGAACTGAACCACACTGCGTCCCATCGCCAACCCCCGCTCAGGCCTCACATTTGTTCCTGTTTTGTGCCAAAACTTTCGGCTGAGCAAGGTGCGTAAGCAGGAAAATCATTGTCTTCAGCAGCGCGCTTCCAGTATTCACGATCATGTGCTTTCTCCGCCGGCTAACTAATTGATGGGGGCGCTGAGAGCCGACCGTCGTGCAGCCGCTCAGCAAGCTCGTTGCGATCGCGAGGGCGGCGAACCGCTTCGGCCTGATCGGCAGGGCTACACTTTGGCGGATGGTCATGCCGAATGGCGCGCCGCGCTGGACATGATACATCGCCATTCTCCCGGATCGACCCGGCAGCTAGCTGTCGCTGGGGGCGGACAAGGGCTACGACGCCGCCGGGTTCGTCGCCGATCTGCGCAAGGCCTGTGTGACCCCGAATGTGGCGCAGAAATCGCGACATTCAGCGATTGACGGCCGTACCACCCGACACGAGGGCGATGCCCAGTCGATTAAGCACCGCAAGCGGATCGAAGAGGCCTTCGGCTGGGCCAAAACCATCGGTGGCACGGCCCAGACCGTCTATCGCGGCGTTGAGCGCGTGCGGTCCCGCTTCATCCTGACGATGGCCGCCGACAATCTGGCCAGACTGCCCAAGCTGCCGGCCGCGTGAGGATGAAAAGCTGTGTCAGGCACACATGCATTCCGCGCCCAAGGACCCGAAGCTGAACACCAACGACCGCCCGGAAGGGAAAGCGTTCTGCCTCAGCGACTTCTTCAGCGTCCTGCTAGACCTGAACCCAATCGAATTGGCCATCGCCAAACTCAAAACCCTCCTGCGAAAGCCCGCTGCCCATACCTCCGTAGAACTCTGGAAAGCCGTCGGCCATGCCTACGACCACTTCAACGAGGACGAATGCTTCGACTATTCCAAAGCCACAGGCTGTGAACTCGATTGGGCATGACACGCTTGAGTGCCCCTGCCGACCCCGCCTGTCAACTGGCGCAGCCGCTTCCGCGCCCATAGGACAAGGCGCGTAACACGCATTTTCAGCCGTGCCGCCGGACCATGCCAGCCAGAGGCCAGCACGGCCTCAAGGTATTCGTCCTGCTTGAGAAAGCGCCCCTTTTCCCAGGGCTTCCTCTTGCCGGCGAAATGCAGCACGCCTTGCGCTGCGCCGTCCGCCCGCAGATTGCCAAAGACCTGCCGGAATCCGTGGATTTGGTTGTTCCACTTCTCCGGCAAGGTGCCCCAGTCGCCTCGGGTCGCGAGGTTGAGCGCGTCCTGGTCGAACCACTTGCAAAGTGTCCCGCGCGCCCGGATGAAGTCCAGCGCCCTGCCGCCGATGTCTTGGCTGCGCCATTCGGAAAGGTTCATCAAAAGCACGCCGGCGTTGAAATAATCAGCGTGATCGCAGAATGACACGTCCTTGAAATCCAACCTGAGCCGCGCGAGTTCGCGTTCATGACCTGCGTCTCGCACCGCCCAGAGCGCACGGCCCTGCATGTTCATGTCGAACAGCGGAGCGATGTCCTCTGTCACCACCACGTCCGAATCAATATAAATCGCCTTTTCGACCCCTAGCGGCAGCAACGCGGGTATCATCAGCCGCAGATAGACCGCCGCAGGATAGCGGTCAGTTGTGCGAAGACCCGCAAGCAACGCTGGCTCCGGCTTGATGAACCAGATGCTCGCGCGCGGGTGTGCCCCGGTGAGGCAAGTTTTAATGCGGTTGATGCGCGCCGGCGATATGCCCCCGTCCAGCACATGCACCTCGATCCGACGGTGCGGAGCAATCGTGCGCAAAGCGGAGTGCAAGCTGACTGTTAGATGCGGAGCATAGAGGTCGCTCGCCGCCACAACCAAAACAATTGGCGCTTCGCCGCTCCGGGCAGTCGCCAACGTGCCGTCCGCGTCTGTTTGAGCCATCGTCGACAACCTACTCACAACTCGGCATTTCAATGACCACACTCACGCTCACCGTGCTAATGCGATTAAGATAGCAAAAGCATGGGCTAACTGATACGTTCTTTCGCGAACAGGGTAAACTCGGCCTTGATGTTCCCCCATCCGCTATGTGCGAGACGTTTGATGGCGATTGCTTCTCAGGCTAGACGTGCCTTGAAAGCCTTCTTGCCGAGCGAACGCGAAATCTACTTCACCAAATCAGATCTTGAATCGGCTTGATCCGAAAATGCTTGTCTTATGATTTTCGACGGCACCGTGTGAAAACGGGGTCGCTGGAGATCTGTTCGCTGCAGTTCTCCAGCGGCGGACGCGGGTCGTGAAAATGCAGGCCGTTGCAGGGGCCGTGTTAGAGTGTGATCGTACCCGTCTTTCGCTTTCGCTTTCCTGATTACGCATGAACCTCAGCCAGTTTCAGGATGCGATAGGGCATCGTCGGGGTTCTGACGCTGGCCCATTTGAGGCGCGGGATCATGGCTTCGAGATCATGGCGTCGGTTGAATCGGTACTCGAATTCGGCGAGGTT
>JBGSLP010000484.1:0-4516 GCA_041740655.1 Alphaproteobacteria bacterium | reverse complement strand
GTCAGCTTTGCGGGCGGGGGCTGCGGGTTTGGCCTTGCCCCCTCCGTCCGCTTTCGGCGCTGCCTTTTCGATATCCTGAATATCCTGCGCGAACAACTCCTCCAACTCCTCGGACTGCTTTTTGGCCAGCGACATGATTTTCTCGATGTCGGTATAATGCGTGTAGTCGTCGAACAGACGGCGCTCGTCATGTTCCTTGAACGTTTCGACGATATAGCGCGCCTGCTGAGGCGATTGACCGAGGCCGCGCAGGAGATCGCGCGTGAGTTCGAGCGCCGAATGGTAGGTCTCGCGCTCGATGTATTCGATGCCGAGGTCCATCAGCCGGTGGACATGCTGCCGGTTGCGCGCTCTAGCGTAAACCGGCACGTGCGGGAAGTAGCGCCGCACGACTTGGGCGGTCGCGACCGAGCTTTCCACATCGTCAATTGCGAGCACGAAGGCGCGCGCTTTCGAGGTCTCGGCAGCTTCGAGCACGTTGAGGCGGCTCGCATCGCCGTAGTAAATCTTGTTGTCGAACTGACCGACAAAGCTGACCTGCTCCGGATCCAGATCGAGCGCCGTGAATGGAATTTTCTTGGCGCGCAGGATACGGGCGACGATCTGGCCGAAGCGTCCAAAGCCCGCGATGACAATATGGTGGTCCGCTGCCGGGGGCGTGTCGAAAGCGGGCGCAGGTTTCTCCGGCTCCTTGTCGAACCAGTCGTCGAGCATGAGCAGGAACGGCGTGGTGACCATCGAAAGTGTAACGACAACGGCGAGTATATTCGCGTCGGCAGGTTGCAGAATTGAGTTCTTTGAGGCGGCCGCGAACACCACGAACGCGAATTCGCCGCCCTGCGACAGGACGAGAGCGAGGCGCCGCGCCGCCCATGCGTCCAGCCCCTGCCAGCGCCCGATCAGATAGAGAATAATGACCTTGACGGACACGAGGCCGACGACGCCGATTAGGATCAGCATCGGCTGCTGAATGACGGCGTATATATCGAGCGATAGGCCGATGGCGGTGAAGAACACGCCGAGCAGCAGCGCCTCGAACGGCGCGATGTCGGATGCGAGCTGGTGGCGATATTCGGAGTCCGCCAACAGCACGCCCGCGACGAACGCGCCCAGCGCTGGTGACATGCCGATCGCCTGCATCAACATGACAGCGGACACGACCGTCAGCAACGCGCTCGCCGTCATGGCCTCGCGCACGCCGGTGGAGGCGACAAGGCGATAAAGCCGGTCGAGCACGAAACGCCCGACGATGATGAGGGCGGCAACCGCGCCAAGCGCTTTCGCGGCGGCGATGGCCGTATCACTCGGAGTCAACGCAGCGCCCGTTGCAAACACCGGCACCAGTGCAATGATCGGAATAGCGGCGATGTCCTGAAACAGCAGGATCGAGAAAGCGACGCGGCCGTGCCGAGCTTGCAACTCCCCTTTTTCGTCGAGAATTTGCAGCGCGAAGGCGGTCGAGGACAGCGATACGGCAAGGCCAACGAGCAGCCAGGTGGCGACCGCATAGCCGAAGTAGATGCCGATGACCGTCAGCGCGATGGCGGTCAGCACAACCTGCAGGCCGCCCACTACGAAAACGTTATAGCGGAACGACCACAATCGCTTCGGCTTCAACTCAAGGCCGATCAGAAAAAGGAACATCGCCACGCCGATTTCGGCGGTGTGGAGAATTTCCTCCGGCTTCTGAATCTGTAGCGTCTCCTGAAACTGGCCAAGCAAAATACCGCCCAGCAGATAGCCCAGAACCGTGCCGAGTTTGAAACGGCGTCCAAGAGGCGCCATGACCGCCGCGACAGCCAAAAACGTCGCCACCAGCAGTAACTGTCCGCTGTCCATAGGCCGAACCTTCGAGATGAGCGTTGATCGGAGGGGGCATTGAGGCGCCAAGCCCCGGTGAGGCTAGACGCACAACGCCAGATAATGGAGTCATTTCAGCGTGAAGGCAATAATCCAAAGCTTCTACATCACCGGAAAAAGCTTTTCCTGAAACATCATGAAACATAACGGAGTTTCGCCAGCGAACAGGTCTGCGATCGCCGGGCTTTTACATGACAATCCGCCAGTGTAGGCGCCAAAAGCGGGCATAATAAGCAGTTGTCGACCTGACACGAAACATGGCCCGGCGATGGTCTGGCGCATCGCCTTGACGTGCGCTTTCGGATGCATATGGCCAGCGATCTGCGCAGCCTCGCCCGGCGCAGGTATATGCAGCAGTTGCAAGGCTCCGAGAGCGAGGGCATCCAGCGCATCGCCTTTCAATCCCTCCGGCGGGCTTGGGTCGTGATTGCCCGACAGCCAGACCCAGCGATCGGCCAGCGCGCACAGGTCGTCAAGGCTGGCGCGATCTTCGGGCGCAAGCCGCATGCCAGCCCGTGCATCGTGAAAACTGTCGCCGAGGCAGACAATCGTTCGCGGCGTGTAGTCACGCACGCACTTCGCCAGCCGTAGCAAAGTGTCCAGGGTGTCCAGGGTTGGCACGGGCCGCCGCATCGCCGCCGCGCGCGAGCCTTTTTCCAGATGCAGATCGGCGACGACGAGCGTGTCGTGTTTGGGCAGGAAAGCGACGCCCCGCCCGTCCAGCAGTATCGTCTCCCCTGCAAGCGCGATTTCAATGGCGGCATTGCCGGCGGGTTTACTCAAGGGACGCACGCACATCATCCATCATCTGCTCGGCCTCATCCTGAACTGAGCCTTGCGCCAGCAGGTGCTCGATGCCCGCGCCGCGCACCTGCTCGGTGCGGACTTCCATCAGCACCGGGATCGAGAATGGCGAGGCGCGGTCGAGCGACATGAATTGACGGTTGCCTTGAAAGCGGTTCAGCATGTTGGAAAGGCGCTTGATATCCAGAAGTTCGCGCTCGGCGTCGCGGCGGGCAACGCTGAGGAGCACGTGGTCCGGCTCGTGCCGTAGCAACACATCATAGATCAGATCGGTCGAGAGCGTCATTTGCTTCATCGACTTGTGCACGCCCGAATTCTGCTGCTCCGTCAGCCCTGCGACCGTCGCAACATGCCGGAACGCGCGCTTCAGCATCGGCGAGGCGACGATCCATTCCTCAAGGTCGTCTCCCAGAATGTCCGTCGCCAGAAACTTGGCCACGTGGCTGTCATCGACATCGCCGAGAAGGCCGATGGCGAGAGCATAATCGGTGATCTGGAAGCTGACCGGCTTCAGGTTCATGCTCTCCATCCGGCGGGTGATCAGCATGCCGAGCGTCTGGTTCGCCTTGCGTCCCTCGAAGGTGTAGAACACGCAGTAATTCAGGCGCCGCCAGCGAAAATGTTCGATCAGCAGTTTCCCGAGGCCGGGGATTGCAGAGAAGCGCTGCTGCAATTTCAGCCATTCGCGCACGTCGTCAGGCAAGGCGGGCCATTCCTCGGAGCGCGAGAGGAGGCCGCGGACGCCGTCCGCCAGAAATGTCGAGAGCGGCATCTGCCCGCCCGCGTACGACGGGATTTTCGGCTCGCGAGACGCAGCCGCAGGCCGCGCCTCAAGCGCCATTTCGCGCACGCCGATAAATTCCAGCACCTCCCCGGCAAAGAAGAACGTATCACCCGGCGTCAGCCCTTGCGCGAACGACTCCTCGACCTCGCCGAGGATGCGCCCGATCCGGCTTTTGCCCGCCAGCCGCTTCACCTTGAGGCGCGCCGCCTCGACGATGACGCCGACATTCTGCCGGTGCCGACGCACCACGGTCTGGTGGGCTATGCGCCAGCGTCCCTTGTCCTCCACAAGGCGATGATAGCGCGGATAATTGCGCAGCACCGATCCGCCATCGATCGCGAAGCGGAAAAGCCGGTCATACGTTTCGCGTGGCAGGGCGGCGTAGGGCGCGGCGGTGCGGATTTCGGCGTAGAGTTCGTCGGCGTTGACCGGTTCGGAGCAGGCGCAGTTGATGATATATTGCGCGATGACGTCGAGCGCGCCGGGCATCAACTCCTCGCCGTCCAGCTTGCCCGCCGCTATGGCGTCCATCGCCGCCTGGCATTCCAGCGCCTCGAACCGGTTGCCGGGCACCAGAAACGCTCGGCTCGGAATATCCAGCCGGTGGTTGGAGCGCCCGATCCGCTGCAGCAGGCGGCTGACCCCTTTCGGCGCCCCGACCTGTATGACCAGATCGACATTGCCCCAGTCGATACCCAATTCCAGCGCGGCCGTCGCCACAACCGAGCGCAGCTTGCCGGCGGCCATCATCGCCTCGGTGCGCCGCCGCTGCTCCCGCGAGAGGCTGCCGTGATAGACGGTGATCGGTAACTCGTCCTCGTTCACATCCCACAAATTCTGCAGGATCAACTCGGCCTGCGCGCGCGTGTTGACGAAGACGATCGAGGTGTTCGCCGCTCGCACCGCCTCGTAGATCTCGGGCACGGCGTAGCGGGCCATAAAGCCGCCATAGGGCATGCGGGCAGCGGCGGTGATGATCTCGATCTCGGGACGCGAGGCGAGCCCTGCGTCGAGGATATGCGCGGGCGCAGCGACCGGCCCCAGCCACTCCGCGAGCCGGACCGGGTC
>JBGSLP010000483.1:0-7790 GCA_041740655.1 Alphaproteobacteria bacterium | reverse complement strand
GACAGGCACTGCCGTGACCGAGGCCAACGAGTTCATGGATATTTACGGCCTCGAAGTGCTGGAAATACCGACGAACCGTCCGATGAGCCGCAAGGACGAGGACGACGAGGTCTATCGCACCGCCAAGGAAAAATACGACGCCATCATCAAGCTGATCGGCAATTGCCGTGAGCGCGGCCAACCGCTCCTCGTCGGCACGACCTCGATCGAGAAGTCGGAGTCGCTGTCGGCAGAACTGAAAAAGCAGAATATCCAGCATCAGGTGCTGAACGCCCGCTTCCATGAGCAGGAAGCGTTTATCATCGCGCAGGCGGGCGTTCCCGGCGCCGTCACCATCGCGACCAACATGGCGGGTCGCGGCACGGACATCCAGCTTGGCGGCAACCTCGACATGCGCATAGCGCACTGGATCGACGAGGAAGCTGCGAAGGGCCGCCAGCCGTCGGAAGACCAGATCAAGACGCAGCGCGACATCATCGCCGCAGAGATCGCTGAGAAAAAAGCCGCCGCCATCGCCGCGGGCGGGCTGTACGTGCTCGGCACCGAGCGTCACGAAAGCCGCCGCATCGACAACCAGCTTCGCGGTCGCTCGGGCCGTCAGGGCGATCCCGGCAACTCGAAATTCTTCCTCTCCCTCGACGACGATCTTATGCGGATTTTCGGATCGGACCGCATGGACGGCATGCTGCGCCGCCTCGGTCTGGAGGAGGGCGAGGCGATTATCCACCCATGGATCAACAAGGCGCTTGAGAAGGCGCAGTCCAAGGTCGAGGCGCGCAACTTCGATACGCGTAAAAATCTGCTCAAATACGATGACGTGATGAACGATCAGCGCAAGGTGATCTTCGAGCAGCGCATCGACATGATGAATGACGAGGACATCTCCTCGACCGTTTCCGACATGCGACGCCAGGTTGTGGGCGATCTGGTGGCGAAGTTCATCCCGGAGCAGGCCTATGCCGAGCAATGGGATATCGAAGGGCTGACTGAAGAAGTCAAAAACATCTTCAACATTGATGTCCCGATCAAGGATTGGGCGGCGGAGGAAGGCATTGCGGATGAGGAAATCCGCGAGCGTCTGCAGGAGCGTGTCGACGCCGCCGCCGCGAAAAAAGCGGCCGAAATCGGCTCCGGCCTGATGCGACAGATCGAGAAGGCCGTGGTTCTCCAGACGCTCGATCACCTGTGGCGCGAGCACCTCGTCACGCTTGAGCATCTGCGGCAGGTCGTCGGCCTGCGCGGTTACGGCCAGCGCGACCCACTGAACGAATATAAGAGCGAAAGCTTCACGCTTTTCGAGAGCATGCTTGACCGTCTGCGTGAGGCGGTGACCGGCCAGTTGATGCACGTGCAACTCGCCCAACCCGGCGATGCCCCTGACATCGAAGATTTCGAACTGCCGCCAATGGAAGGTCATCACATCGATCCGCTTACGGGACGGGATGATTTTGCCGCCGCCGAAGCCGAAGCGAGAGCGAGTCGTGGCGGACGGGCTAAAGCTGCCCCCTCCGCAAGAAACGGGGCTGCATCAAAAGCGGCTATGCGCGGCAGACCGAACGGCGCGGCGCGAAATGCGGCCTCGAAAGCCGCTGCGGCGGCGCCGGCTCAGGCGGCGCGCGCCAAAGGAGGCCAGTCCGCCACAGATCCGGCAAATCCGGATAGCTGGGGCAAGGTTGCGCGCAACGCGACATGCCCGTGCGGTTCGGGGAAAAAGTACAAGCATTGCCATGGTGCGCTTACGGCGCAGCAGCAGGCCTGACATTTTGCCTCGGCTAGAACCTGGGAAAGCTGGTTAAAACAGCTTTCCGCCGTCGGGGACGGATATTGACGGCCCGATAAGCACGACCTCGCCCGTTTCATCGGGAAATCCGAGGGTGAGTACCTCCGACATGAACGGGCCAATCTGGCGCGGCGCGAAATTGACGACAGCCGCGACTTGTCGGCCCTTTAGCGTCTCCGGCGTGTAGTGCGCCACAATCTGCGCCGAACTTTTCTTCACACCAATCTGCGGCCCCAAATCGATCCATAGCTGGAAGGCCGGTTTGCGCGCCGCAGGGAACGGCTTCACATCCACGATGGTCCCCACGCGAATGTCGACAGACTGAAATACGTCGTAGCCAATCACCGGCTTCAGGTCTTCGCTCTCCCCGCCCATGGCTTAAACGCCCGCCGGAGAGAAGCTGTCTTTGTCTGCGCTTGCCGCCGGGGTTGGCTCCGCGGGTTCTGGCGATGTCGCACGCCGCCGACTGGTCGCTCCACGGATCGCGTTCAGGATGCCGTCCCCGACCTGCGCAACGCGATCCATGCGCCGCATGAAATCTTCCCCTCGCCGCAATCCCCTGTCCAGGGCAGCCATGGTGCGCGCCATGCCCGGATCGCTGTCCTCAAGCCATATGTTGAGAAGCCGTGCGTACAGCGCCGTCATGCCTTTGACGCTGACGGCCCCGCGTACGCCATCCACCGGCGCGCCCGCCCCTGTCAGCATCCAGTATTGCGACGAAACCGCAGGTCCAAGCTGGGCGAGCGCGGCGCTAGGCGAGAAACGCTGGCTTTCGACGATGCTCTGGATAGCGGCTTTGTACTGCGTCATCTTCTCGAAGCGCGTCATGACCACGTCAAACAACCTGTCACGCCGGTGCATGGCGCGATCCTCAGCGCGAATTGATAAGAGGACCGCGTCATCGATCATGCGCGTGAATGCCGCGAGAATCTGCGCCTTCGACTGGAAATGGCGACGAAGCACATCGAGCCCAACGCCTGCCTCCACGGCGATATCGCCAAGTTGAGTGTCGCCCCATGGCTGGCGAGCCGCGAGGCGCATGGCGGCCTCGACGATCGCCACTCGTGCTTGCAAAGTGTCAGTCACTGCCAATTTCCTCCACGTAACCGCGCGAATGCGATAGCTGGTGATCCTCGCCAAGGGTTTTCAAGTTGCATCGGCTGAGCATCTGATTTCTGCGTCCAAGCGTGCCTGCGAGCCGTTCCAGCATTTTGTCGTGAATGCCCAATTCGCGAAGATGGCGAACGGTGTTGATTACGTAATCCATGTTTCGGCCAGATTTGCCGCGCGCTCGTCGCACGATATCGGCCTGACGGCTGATCGTCAAAACGCCCGCATATTGGCGGTGCCGACGATTGACGAGATAAGTGAGCGCTTTCACGGTTTCGCGCTCCTCAGTCATGAGCGTCACCGATTTCATGGCGTGATTGTAAACGTTGGAAACCTGTTCTCGAGACCGGAGATAAGCTTTTGTAGCTATTCGCGCATACCCGGGAACGTGGAAAGCGAGGCCGTCGCACGAGCCGGACAAATCGAGACCGAACACCAGACCGGGAAAACTGCGCGTGCCGCGATGATTGAGCGAGTAAATACAAAGGGCTCGATGCGCTCCATCAAGACGCGCGGGCACGACCTTGTCAAACTTGAAACCCGGCCTCCACATCAACGATCCGTAGCCAAAAACCCAACAACCAGTCATCCGCGCCTCTGTGAAATTTACGGTAGCGGTAAGATTTGGCCGATTGCGGGTCGGTAAGAAACCGAATTATCACGTATGCGTCGAAAAGTGCTTCAGTCGATTTTCTTCTGAAGCAAGCTCTCAACTTGAGGTTTAGGCTCCGAGCCGGCCTGTCCCGCTTCAACCACACCACGCCGGATTGCGCGTGTACGAGAGAAAAGCTCGAAAAGCGCGTCGCCGTCGCCCCAACGGATGGCCCGCTGTAAAGCCGACAGATCCTCGGTAAAACGGCCGAGCATTTCGAGAACGGCTTCCCTGTTATTGAGGAAAATATCTCGCCACATGACAGGGTCGGATGCGGCTATGCGCGTAAAGTCGCGGAAGCCTCCTGCTGAGTACTTTATCACTTCCTTGGCCGTTACAGTCTCTAAATCTGATGCCGTTCCGACAATATTATATGCGATGAGATGCGGCACATGGCTTGTGATGGCGAGCACAAGATCATGATGCTCCGGCGTCATGATCTCTACATTTGAGCCAAGCGCCTTCCAGAACGCGGAAACCGTCTCCAGCGCGACGGCATCGTTGTCGGCTGGAGGCGTCAGAATGCACCATCGGTTGACGAACAGGGTTGCGAGACCGGAATCCGGGCCGGAATTCTCCAGACCTGCAACCGGATGAGCGGGTATCAGGTGGGCATGGGCAGGCACGTGCGGCGCCAGCGCGGCCAGCACCGAGGTCTTCACGGACCCGGTGTCGGACACGATCGCGCCGGGCTTCAAATGCGGCCCGATGCGCTGCGCAACCGCGCCCATAGCTCCCACCGGCACGCAGAGGATGACGAGGTCGCAATCGCGGACGGCGTCGCCCTCATCGCCTGTAAAGTCGGCCAGACCGAGTTCGAGCACGCGCGCCCGCACATCGGCGGATTGATCCGCAACCGCGACATGGCGGGCGATGCCGCGCTCGCGAACGCCGCGCAGGATGGATGAGCCAATATGCCCCGCGCCAATCACGCAGAGGCGATTTATAAAAATATCAGCCACGGGCGTCGCTCATAAAGTCTGAAAGCGCGCGAACGAGGGCGTGGTTTTCCTCCTCCAGACCGACCGTCACGCGCAGGCAGTTCGGCAGTCCGTATCCGCTGACGCGTCGCACGATGATCCGGCGCGCGGCCAAAAATTCATCGGCGTCCGCCGCAGTGTGCGCGCCCTCGCCCGGAAAATGTAGCAGCACAAAATTCGCGGCGCTCTCCGTCACCGTAACGCCAAGCGCGCCTATCTGCGCTGTCAGCCATTCACGCCAGCGCTCATTGTGCGCGACCGCCGCCTCTATATGCGCTCGATCTCGCAGCGCGGCGATCGCCGCCGCCATGCCCGGACCAGAGACGTTGAACGGGCTGCGAATTCGGTTCAGCACTCCCGCGATGTCCGCCGGGCAATAGGCCCAGCCGATTCGCGCGCTTGCAAGGCCGTGAATTTTTGAGAAGGTTCGGGTCATCACCGTGTTCGGCGTCGTCGCGACCAACTCGATTCCCGCCTCGTAATCGTTGCGGCGCACATACTCGCAGTAAGCGCCGTCGAGCACGAGCATCACATTTTCCGGCAAGGCGCTGCGCAGGCGGCGAACTTCGTCAAACGGAACATACGTGCCCGTGGGGTTATTCGGGTTCGCCAGAAACACCATCCGCGTTCGCGTCGTGACGCGTGCGAGTATTGCGTCAACGTCGGCGCGAAACTCGATTTCGGGCGCAACGACGGGCGTCGCGCCGATGGCGAGGATCACGATGCGATAAACTGTAAAGCCGTGCTCGGTGTAAATCGCCTCATCGCCCGGCTCCAGATACGCCTGTGCAAGATAGTGAAAAAGTTCGTCCGAGCCGTTGCCGCATACGATATGCGCCGGGTTGAGGCCGTAAGTCGCGCCGATGGCCTCGCGCAATGCGGTCGCCGACCCATCAGGGTAACGGTCGAGATGCGCCGCCGCCGCTTTGAAAGCCTCAAGGGCGTCAGGGCTGGGCCCGAGCGGCGTTTCGTTCGAGGATAGTTTGATGACCGGCCCGGCGCCGGGCAGCTTGCTGCGTCCCGGCGTGTACGGGTCTATATCAAAGATCGTTGGCCGCGCCTTGAGCGCGTGCGGGCTGTGCACGGAAAACTCCTGATCATTCATAAGTGAAAAGTCATGACAGACAGCATGACCCGCTGCAACCTGCCTTTTAACGCACCCTGCCGCCCCGTCATCCTCTTGCAACCCTAGGAAAGCGTGGCTTGTTTGAGACATTTCGACATCTTTTATGTGGTTAATATCCCGTAAAATTGAAATTAGTTTCTCGGCTACTTTAAGTTGTGTTATCCGTTCGGAAGCGCGCAGAGAGACTGCGCGATTGATCTACCCAACACAGGTTGAGGGGGAATTATGAAAATATTTCAAAACGTTTGTGCGTCACTCTCGTTTGCCGTCTGCTGCGTTGCGCTGTTCGGCGCGCCAGCTTTGGCCCAATCCACCTTTCAGAAATCGCCAACTGGACTTGCAGTGCGCGTTCAGGCGACGCCGGGCCAACAGGCTGCAGCAACCGCGCAGTCGCGTTGCGTCGAACTCATCAAGTCGCAGTCCGCATTTGAGCGGAATATCGCAAACTATGCGGCCAAGAGCAAAGAGCTGGAGGCGAAAAGCAAGTCGCTGACACAGACTGCGTCCGCCGGGCGCGGCTCCGAGAAGTGCAAAATTGCAGAGGAGCAAGTCAATTTATATCGTGACACTTCAACAGAGCATCTGGACTATCTTGATAACATCGCCGAGACCATTAAAAAATGCCCGTCGACAATGACGGAAAAACTCGCGAGCGCTCAGGTGGCGATCAAGAAATCCTATGAAGTGCTTGAGCGCTTCACGATCGGAACTGAAGGCGCTTTGGCAAAAAGCTGCAGCTGATCGTCTAACGACAGCCCAATCAAGACTTCCAAGGAGGTGAGACGCGGTCTCATCTCCTTTTATTTCGCCCGACGCAAACAAGCGCCGGGCTTGTGTTTTTGCCATGGATGGATCACATCTGCGCGAAAGACCACGCTTGCGCATGTCGGCGTGGATGGACGGAGGACGCTGGCATTGACAGGACTTCTGCGCGCGGATGAACCGGAACATATGACGATTGCGCGTGGTAAAACCGACACCCGCGAGGGTCTGATTGCGCATTTCGCCGACAACGCCTCGCTCGTGCTCGACTGCGGCGCGGCGCTTAATCCGTTCTCCATAGCCTATCAGACCTACGGCCGCCTCAATGCCGCGAAGTCTAACGCGATCCTGGTCTGTCATGCGCTCACTGGCGATCAGCATGTCGCCAATGTCCATCCAGTGACGGGCAAGGCGGGTTGGTGGGAGACCATCATCGGCCCCGGCAAGCCGGTCGATACGAATCGGTATTTCGTCATTTGCTCAAATATCATTGGCGGATGCATGGGATCGACCGGCCCGACCTCTATCAACCCGGCGTCGGGCAAACCGTACGGCATCGATTTCCCGGTCATCACAATTGGCGACATGGTCAATGCGCAGGCTCAACTCATCGATTCGCTCGGCATCGACGATCTGTTCTGCGTGATTGGCGGGTCGATGGGCGGCATGCAGGTGCTTGAGTGGGCGTCGATGTATAAGGAGCGTGTGTTCTCCGCGATGCCGATTGCCACCGCCGCGCGGCATTCCTCGCAGAACATCGCCTTCCACGAGGTGGGGCGTCAGGCGGTCATGGCCGACCCGAACTGGCGTGGCGGGCGCTATCTGGAGGAAGGGCTGATACCGGCGAAGGGCCTCGCTGTCGCGCGGATGGCGGCGCACATCACTTATCTTTCGGACAAGGCGCTGCATCAGAAATTCGGACGCAAGCTGCAAAACCGCCCGAACGTGACATTCGGTTTCGACGCTGATTTTCAGGTGGAGAGCTACCTGCGCCATCAAGGCGCGACGTTCGTCGACCGCTTCGACGCCAACAGCTACCTCTATATCACGCGCGCTATGGACTATTTCGACCTGGCGGCCGATCATGGCGGGGTGCTGGCGAACGCCTTCACCTCGTCGAAAACACGGTTTTGCGTGATTTCCTTCACCAGCGACTGGCTCTATCCGACGCGCGAAAGCCGCCGGATCGTGCATGCGCTGAACGCGGTCGCCGCCAATGTCAGCTTTGTGGAAATCGAATCCGACAAGGGTCACGACGCCTTTCTGCTCCATGAGCCGGAGCTATTCGCCACGGTGTCGGGCTTTCTTAACTCGGCGGCGGAAAAGCGCGGCATTCCCCCGGTCAAGCCTGCGGACACGCTGAATGCTTAATCGCTCCCC
>JBGSLP010000482.1:0-7530 GCA_041740655.1 Alphaproteobacteria bacterium | reverse complement strand
CGGCGACCTGTGCCCAGTTCGACGGTCAAGTGCATCATGCGCCGCATGGCCCTGCTGGTTGAGGCCTGTATAAGCCGCTCACGGGCGGCAATAGGCTCGCCCGTCAGAAAGCGCGGCTGGATTTTCATGCCGCCATTGACGAGGCTCGCGGTGGCGGTTGCGAAGGCGAGCGGCGACGTTGCAAGGCCGTGACCGTAGGAAATGGTCGCGGTGTTGATATCTCGCCAGACATCCGGATGCAGCGGCTTGCCCGAGCGGCCGATCTGGGTCTCGATGGGCGAGAGGAGGCCAATGCGGCTCAGAAACTCCTTCTGCCGGACCGGTCCCGCCTTGAGCCCAAGCCGCGCCGCGCCCGTATTCGAGGAATGAATGAGAATATTCTCGACGCTTGCAAACTGCGATTTTGCGTGCGCATCGCGAAGAGTGAAGCGGTTGATCTGCAACGGCGTAGCAATATCGAACTGGTCACGAGGCCCGGCAAGGCCCGCATCAAGCGCCATGGCGACCGTAAAGGCCTTGAATACGGAACCAAGCTCGTAAGTATCAGCAACGAGGCGATTCTGGCGATTTGCATTCAGCGCGTTGTCGCGTTTGTTTGGGTCAAAGTCGGGAAGCGAGGACAGGGCGAGAACGTCGCCGCTGTTCACATTCATCAGGATGGCGCCGGCGGCCTTGGCGCGATAGAGGGTAAGCGCTGACGCCAGTTCGCTACGCACCACATGCTGCACCCTGAGGTCGATCGTGGATCGCAGGGTGCGGCGGGTATCGCCCGCGTCGCCAAATGTCGGCGCATACTGGCCGTCGATATATCTTTCCAGCCCGGCAAGGCCTTTATTGTCGACGTCGGTATGCCCGAGCACGTGCGAGAGCGTTTCCGCCGCCGGGTAAAAGCGCTGTGGGGCCTCGACGAGCGTCAACCCGGGTATGCCCAGATCATGGACCGCTGCGGCCTCGCGCGGGGTCAATCCGCGCTTAATCCAGGCAAAGCGGCTGCCCGATTTCAGCTTCGTACGGGTCTCGTCGACGCTAAGGCCGGAGAGCGCGTCGGCGAGTTGCTCCGCCGCTTCGTCCGCATTCGAGACCACCGACGGGTTCGCCTGCAGCCAGTAGACCCGGATATCCGTCGCCAATATCTGCCCATTGCGGTCGATGATGTCGGGTCGCGACAGCGATTGCTTCTGCGCATTATCCGCGAACGTAAAGCGGTTGATGTTCGGCAGGTCGGATGCGAGCGATACGAGGCGTGCGGACACCGTCGCGAACGCTGCGAACAGCACGACGGCTACGAGCGCGCGACGCCCCCGGCCGGGCGCATTGGATGCGGGGGTATCAGCGAGAAACGCCATTGGCTTCCAAGCTCGATTTTTTTACCGCGCGACCGATCAAGGCGGCAATTCCGTCAGCAGCAGGGCGAGGGGGCGTGGAAGCCGGTGGAGTTTTGGCGGCGGTGCGATCAGGCGCTTGGTTCCAGCGAACCATCTGTTCGAGCTTTACCGGCTCGAATTTGAGGACGGCGCGCGCCAGCTTTTCAACATGTTCAGGGCGGGTCAGATGACTCCATTCGGCGCGCGCGACGGCGAGGTTAGTCTGCTCCTCCTGGATGGCCCGGGCGAGCGTCGCTGCGCGGTTCTGCAAACGCTGTGCGTCGTATTTCATGTCGTAGATGAGGAACGCCAGGCCGGCCCAAATGCCAAACGCTAGAAGTGTGACGAAACGCATGACGGGCCCTGACGTGGTCGCTTTCGTTAAAGTTAGCCGTGAATGGTAAAAATGCGGTTAGTTTACCGGCGCGCAGCATGAGACTTGTTGCGACCAACCGATCGTGCTATTTTGCGTTAATGGGCAAAGGCGAGCACACACGGACGCAGATTATCGAACATGCGATCACGCTGGCGCGCACCGTCGGGCTGGAGGGCGTTTCGCTCGGCGCGCTGGCGGAAAGCGCCGGGCTGTCCAAAAGCGGGCTGTTCGCGCACTTCAAATCCAAGAAAGCCTTGCAGGTCGATGTCGTCGAGGCGGCGGCCGAATTTTTCAGCGCCGTCGTCGTTCGGCCCGCGCTCCGGCAGCCGCGCGGCGAGTCCCGTCTTCGCGCACTGTTCGACAATTATCTGCGCTGGATCGGCAGCGGCGCGCCCTCGGGCTGCATTTTCATGTCGCTGAACCACGAGTTTGACGACCGCCCCGGTCCGGTTCGCGACAGGCTGCTGCAATCGCAGAAAGACTGGCGCAACACCATCAAAACCGTCGCGCAGCATGCCTGCGAAGCGGGCTACTTCCATTCGGACACAGATTGCGACCAGTTCGCGTTTGAGTTCATGGGCGTATCAATGGCCTACGATTACACGCTGAAAATGCTGCAAAATCCGCAAGCCGAAAGCATCACCATAAAAGCTTACGACGCGCTTCTGCAGCGTTGCGTGATGCCTCCCGATCAGGTTTGAACCGACTTTTGAAAAGGTGAAGTCATGAAACCTCGTAGCCGCATATTGCATCGCTTTTCGGCAAAAAATAGCACGAACGATCATGCGTTTCAGCCGTCAGCACTTTTCCTTCGTGCGGCTTTTCGCATTGCGTCCGCCGCGTCACCTAACATCGCCGCTCATGCCGCCTCGCGGCTTTTCCTCACGCCCCGCCAATCCCCCGTGCGCGAGGACGAACGCGCTGTGCTGGCCCGAGCGCTGCGATTTTCGGTGATGGTTCGAGGCAGATGCGTGGAGGGATATTCGTGGGGGACGGGCCCAGCGGTGCTGCTCGCGCACGGATGGGAAGGACATGCGGGACATATGACGGCGTTCGTGCGCCCGCTCAACAAGGCGGGCTTCAGGGCAATCGCAATCGACATGCCCGCCCATGGCCAGTCGGACGGGCGCCGCTCCTCGCTCGTCCATTTCGCCGCCGCCATTAACGCCGCCAATGAGTTGTTCGGCCCGTTCCATGGTTTTATCGGCCATTCCGCTGGAGCGGGCGCTGGGGTGAATGCGCTTGCGTCCGGGTTCGATGCGCGCCGCGCTGTTCTTATCGCTCCGCCGGCCAGATTGGATACGGCAACCGTCGCGTTTCAATCCGCAACCGGCCTTTCGGACGCTGTCATGGCGAAGGTGACGGCGAGAACCGAGCGCGCGCTGAAAACGCGGCTGGAAACCGTCAACCCGATACGCTCGGCGGGGCTGGTGAAAATTCCGGTGCTCGTCACCCACGCGCCCGAGGATACGAAAATCGGCTTCGAGGAGGGGGCTGAACTTGCGAGCATGTTTACGGAAAGCACATTTATGGCGGCGCCGGGGATGGGCCATCTGCGCATCCTTAAGGACTGGCGCACCATTCAGGAGGCCGTGAGTTTTCTCAAAGCCGAACCACGAGAAGCTGGCCGCGCGAAGGGCGCCGCCTCAGGGCTATATCCGAGACCAGTTAATGCCCAGCGTTAAGCTCGGATTGTTGCTCCACGGCGCTTGAAATCGTCAGTTCGCTTGCGAGGCGCCTGAACACGCCGCGAATTTCGTCCGCCGAGGCCGTCTCGACAGCTCCGGCGCGAACCTGATCCCGCGTCCACATCCATGACCGGGCAGGATCGTCGCGCATCGCCCATCTTGGGAACAGCCTTTCCTCGGCATCGCACGAAATAAGTACGACGGCGTCCATATGCCGGTCATCCCTCATGATGCGGTTGAATGCGGCCGTGACCGCCTCGCGCGGGCCTTCCAGTAATTGAAGATATAAGTCCTCGCGGCAGATGAGCGCGCCGGTGATGGAATCGCGCCGATTGTTGGGCCGCGCGGTCGCCAGAATGCCAGCCAGCGAAAGATCATCGAACCCGAAAGGGCGGGATGCGTAAACCAATTGCATAACTGTCATTGCGCTTCACCTTTACTTGCTTTCAGGATGATCTCATAGGACATGATGTTTGTCGCTAAATATTAGCCATATTCGACCATGGCTTTCTTGGAAGGGTAGACGCGCTGTGCATAAGGTGAACGTTGTTTATGAAAAGCGGGCGCTTGACCCAGCCGATCGGCCTGAAGTCGAGATCCGGCAACTATCGCCGGGCGACGAAGACCTTTTCGATCACGTCGCGGACGGCGTGTTCGACCATGGTTTCGACAAGGGCGTGCTTGTCGCCTACCTGAATTCGCCCGGGCATCACCTTATCGTCGCCATGCACGATGGCGAGATCATCGGTCAGGTGGCGGGCGTCGTTCACCGGCATCCCGATCTCCGCCCGACTGAAATGTATATTGACGAGGTCGCGGTCGCCGACCAGTTTCTGCGGCAGGGCATCGCACGGCGAATGCTGGATGCAATGTTTGACCTCGCCAAAAGTCTCGGCTGCGTGGATGCGTGGGTTGGGACCGAGCTTGATAACGTGGCCGCCGATGCGCTTTACACATCGGCTGGATCGCAGTCGGGCATGTTCAGAATGTACGTGTTCAAGCTGTAGGATCGAGCTTGATGGCGGCGCGCAGTTTTGCGGATCGCGCACGCGGATTGGCGGCGACCTCTTCATCCGTCGGTTCGACGGGTTTTCGCGTGATCAGCCGGAATGTCGGCGCCGCCTGCTCCGCAGCGGCTGGAGCGTGACGCGAGGGAGCGGCTACGCGCCCGGCCCGGTCATTGAGAAACTGCTTGGCGATGCGATCCTCCAGCGAATGAAATGTCACGACTGCGAGGCGCCCGCCGGGTCGAAGCACGGATTCCGCCGCAGCCAGCCCGTTTGAGACCTCATCCAGTTCGTCGTTCACATAAAGCCGCAGCGCTTGAAATGTGCGGGTCGCGGCGTGCTTGTCGCCGGGCTTTTGCCCCAGCACGCGAACGCACAAGGCGGCAAGCTCTGAAGTGCGCTCGAGCGGCTTTTCCGCGCGGGCCGCGACGATCGTGCGGGCGATGGCGCGCGAGCGGCGCTCTTCTCCGAATTGGTAGAGAATATCGGCGATGGCGTCCTGCTCGAAGGTGTTGACCACATCGGCCGCGCTGACGCCGGTCGACGACATGCGCATGTCGAGCGGCCCATCGCGCATGAACGAAAAGCCGCGCCCGGCCTCGTCCAGTTGCATCGAGGAAACGCCGAGGTCGAAAACCACGCCGTCTGCGGGCGAAAAGCCTTGGGCTTCCGCGACATCAGCTAACTCGGCGAAACGGCTTTCGACGAGGGCGATCCGGTCGCCAAATTCTTGAATGAAGGATCGTCCGCTTGCAACTGCGTCTGGATCGCGATCCAGCGCCAGAACACGGCAGTTCGCCGCGTCTAAAATGGCGCGGGTGTAGCCGCCAGCGCCAAATGTGCAGTCAATGTAAAGTCCGCCGTCCTTCGGCGCCAGCGCAGTCAGCACTTGAGGCAAAAGCACGGGAGTGTGACGAACTGGTCCGCGTGGCGGCAAGGAGCCCTCGTTCCCGCCGCCGCCCGTCATCACTCCCGTGTCCCCTCTGCCTCAGCGCTCCCTTGGAGTGGAGAGCGCTGCCCCGCACCGAGTTCTCTCCGGTAACTGCGAGCGCGTTCGCGCGCTTGCCCCCGGAATTCTTCGTAAGCGTCGGGCGCCCAAATCTGGAACTTATCCCCGAGGCCAACAAAAACCACTGTGTCGCCGATCCCTGCGTGGTCGCGCAGGCGCTTCGAGAGCACGGCGCGTCCGTCTGGATCGACCTTGATCCGTTCACTCTCGCCAAAATAAACGCTGGCGATTTCGTCTCGTTCCGGGCTGTCGATGGCAAAGCCTTCCAGTATGCCCTTAATCTTTTCGACCAGACGGACGCCGCCAGCTTCGAGCGCGGGCCTGTCGAGGTGCGGATAACAAAAGATTTCCTCAGCGCCTTCCTTGGCGAGCACGGCGCGAAAGGTTGCGGGAATCGAGACCCGGCCTTTGCCGTCAATCTTGTTATCGAACCTGGAGGCAAACTCATCCATCTCCGCCCCGGGCGCTCTCCCAAAACCATCACGCTGAACGATCCGGCTTTACTAGCGCCGCAAAAATTCAAAACCCGTCGCCTCAAGGCTTGTCCGGATAAGACCGGGGAGAGGCGCATCGCCCGCGTCAGTGGCCCCTGAAACGCCGGCACACGCGCCGCCTCCCCCCGAATCACCGTTTATCCGAACGGGTATTAATGGGATAGCATGGGATTATATGGGCGTCAACGGAGCCAGGCGGTTTTTAACGGTTTGTTCATGGGACGCGGCTCGTTTCGGACGCTAGAGTTAAAAAAGTATGAAGATGTTCCTCGGTAGGCTCGCCTGCGAGCCGACGATTTTCGCTAACCATTCATCACGCAGATTTTATTGCTCGTGTATACTCGGCTCAGATGCGTGGCCATTTTGCCGCAATCTAGAGTAGCAGGAAATAGCGCGATCGCAGTAACCCATTGATATTGTTTGAATTATTGCGTTCGGCTTTTCGCGCAATAAATGTGGGCCGGATCTTTGCGCGACGAAATGAAATGTGGCTGCATCTGGCCGCCCACGTGACTGGTTTCCGAACTGTCAGGAAAATCAATCACTACGGGGTTCTAACGATGTTTCATTTGAAGAAACTAACGCTTGCGATGACCGTTGTGGTCGGTTTCGCTGGCGCGACTGCAGGAAGCCTGTTCGCAGCCGACCTCGGAGATAGCGGCGTGAGCTACAAGGACGAGCCTATGCAATCGTTCTCCTGGACTGGCTTCTATTTCGGCGGCAATGCCGGTTACGCGTTCTCGGGTGAGGGCGACAAAACCGACCTCTTCCGCAATGAAAACGCAAACCTTGGGCCACTGGACATTGGCGGCATAGGCGAACTTGAAGCCGATGGCGGGTTCGTTGGCCTGCAGGCTGGCTACAACATGCAGCGCGGACGATTCGTATTCGGCATCGAAGGCGACATCCAGGCCGGTGATATCAACGACGATAAGAACAGCCCGAACTTCTCGAACGTGCCCGCTTTCTTCGGCGAGGCTGACACGAACGTCAACTTCTTCGGCACGATCCGCGGGCGCCTCGGCTTCGCAATGGACAGAACACTGCTGTTCGTGACAGGCGGCTATGCTTTCGCTGATGTCGACTATCGCCTCGAAGCGACGAACCGCGGCGGCAACCCGGTTGGCAATACCGTTACTTTCGACGAAAGCGACACCAGAAGCGGTTACGTTCTTGGCGGCGGCGCTGAATACGCCCTTCGTGACAACCTGACCATCAAACTCGAATATCAGTATCTCGATTTTGACGACGAGACCTACAAGGCTCAGTCTTTCACCACAGTCGGCGCCCCCTCCGGCGTGTTCTACGACAGCAAATCCGAGCTTGACCTGCACACCGTCAAGGTCGGCGTGAACTACAAACTGAATTAAACAAGAAGCCTCGATTTACCCCCAATCCTGAGGGCTGGCGCAAGTCAGCCCTTTTTTCTTTCTTGGTGAACCGGTCGATCCTCACAAACAGGCGTCATGCGGGAATGCATGGCGCGGCGTCCAGCAGCGCGCTGGCGATCTCGCCTGGCATGCCGGCGCCTGTGATGATGAGCGCGCCATGCGCTGTCATCGACGGCACGCTGCGGATGCCCAGAGCGCGCG
>JBGSLP010000481.1:0-6020 GCA_041740655.1 Alphaproteobacteria bacterium | reverse complement strand
ATGACGAGGCCAAGAAGCGCGAGCGCTGGTATCGCGAACAGAAACGGCTGCGGTCGCGGATTGGGAACGAGGAGGCTGTCGATCTGATCTCCGGGCCGAAGCTTGAGGCGCGCCGCCTCCGATCCGGGACGCACCGCGCTGATGAGCGGCTCCGCACCGAACGAGGAAAGCGTCAGCCCCGCCGCGTTCAGACGCTGGCTAGTGTCGCCCTCAGCGCCCAGGGTGAGCCGTGCGGTCTGGATGAACTCATCGCCGTTGATGTCAGTCGAGCGGATGCGCACCCGCAGCGTGCCCTCCGCCTCGGTCTGGTCGATAACCCTTGCGATCTCGGTCGCTGGCGCGCTAACCCGGGGCGGAATGATCTGGTCCATCCAGAAGTCGGGGCGGAAAAGGGTGAAGCACACCAGCAGCAGCGCGCCAGTTTCCCAGATATTGTTGCGGGTCAAAAAATACCCCTGAAAAGCCGCGCAGAACGCCATCATCGCGACGGCTGCGCAACTGACCACCAGCATGAGATGGCCCCAGCCCTCGATGTCGATCATCAGAATTTGAGGGTTGAAAATGAAGATGAACGGTAGCAGCACCGTTCTGAATTCGTACCATGTGCCCTGCCAGCCGACTTTCATCGGATCGGCGCCCGAGATTGCGCCCGCCGCATAGGCCGCCAGCCCCACGGGCGGCGTGACGTCCGCCATCAGCCCGAAATAGAAGACGAACATATGCACCGCGATCAGCGGCACCGCGAGGTCGTTCTGCGCCGCCAGCGCCACGACAACCGGCGCCATCAGCGTCGCAACGACGACATAGCTCGCAGTGGTCGGCAGGCCGGTTCCCAGAACGATGCAAATGAGGCCGACCAGCACGAGCGTGATCACCAGAGACCCGCCGGAGAGAAACTCGACGATCTCCGTCATCACCAGCCCCACGCCTGTCAGCGTGACCGCGCCGACGAGGATGCCAGCCGTCGCCGTCGCCACTCCGATGCCGATCATGTTGCGCGCGCCGGTCTCGAATCCGGCCAGCACGTCGCGCACGCCGTCGACCCACTGCGCGGAAATAACGGGCTGACCGCGGAAGAACGCCGTCAGCGGACCTTGCGTTAGCACCACCGCCGCCATCGACAGCACGCCCCATAACGCCGCAAGCCCCGGGGACAGTTCCTCGATCATGAGGCACCATATGAGGATGACGACGGGGATCAGATAATGCAGTCCTGTGCGGGCCGCCTCGTAGAAATCGGGCATGGTGACGACCGGCGAGTTTGGATCGTCGATGGCCAGATCGGGGCTTTTCGCGCGCACCCAGACCAGCCCGACATAAGCGAGAACCGCGACCGCAAGGGAGAATGCCCCCGAATGCTCGCCCAGCAGTTCCTTTGACCAGCCGAGGCCGTAGGAAACGAGATTGGCGAGGATAACGAGCGATGCGATCGTCAGCGCTCCTGCAATGGCGCCTTGTTGCAGCGTCCGCTTGCTTTTCACCGGAATGCCGGACATTTTCGCTTTCGTCGCCTCAAGATCGACGACATAGAACAGCGCGCCGAAGGTGAGCAGCGCCGGAATGAGCGCGTGCTTGCACACCTCGGCGTAGGAAATGCCGACATACTCGGCCATTAGAAACGCCGCCGCGCCCATCACGGGCGGCATGATTTGGCCGTTGACGCCCGCCGCGCATTCAATGCCCCCGGCCTGCACAGGCGTATATCCGACGCGCTTCATGAGCGGGATCGTGAAAGTGCCCGTCGTCACCACATTGGCGACGGATGATCCGGAGATCATTCCCGTCATTCCCGAGGCGACGACCGCTGCCTTCGCTGGGCCGCCGCGATATCGTCCGAGCAGCGAAAAGGCGACCTGTATGAACCAGTTTCCGGCGCCCGCGCGCTCCAAAAGGGCGCCGAACAGCACGAACAGAAAGATGAAATTGGTGGCGACGCCCAGCGCCACACCGAAAACACCCTCCGATGTGATCCAGAAATGCGAGGCGGCGCGCGAGATCGAGACGCCCTTGTGGGCCATCATCCCCGGCAGCCATGGGCCTGCGAAAACATAAATCAGCGCTGCGATGGCGATGATCGGCATCCACGGCCCCTCGGCGCGCCGCGACGCCTCCAGCAGCAGCACGCCGATGACGGACGCGACGACGTCTGCGGTGGTCGGGAGGCCGGGGCGCTGCGACAGCGTCTGGTAGAAGATGACCAGATATAGCACCGAGCAGACTGCAAGCCCCGCCAGCACCCAGTCGCCCAGCGGCACACGCGTGCGCGAGGAGGACGCGAATGCGGGGAAGGCGAGAAACGCCAGCACGAAGGCAAAGCATAAGTGGAAGGCGCGCGCTTCGGTGTCGTTGAAAATTCCGATGTTGAGAGAAAACGGGAGCGGCGAGGCGTACCAGAGCTGGAAGATCGACCATGAGATCGCGATGACGCTGATCAGCCGCGCCACCACTCCCACGGGCTTGCGACCGCCCATATCCGCTTCGGCGACGATGGCGTCCAGTTCGGCGCGCGTCGGGGTTGCGGCTGTCGTTTGATTGACCGTCAATATGGGCGCCCTTGTCTCACGTGCGGCGTGCGAGGCGGCAGCGCCGCTCCGCACGCCGTTGTTCAGGCCGGGATGTTAGAGCATGCCCTTTTCTTTGTAATATTTTACGGCGCCGGGATGCAGTTCGGCCGTCAAACCGTTTTTGACCATGGCTTTCGGGTCGAGGTTGGCGAAAGCTGGATGCAGCTTCTTGAACTCGTCGAAGTTCTCGAACACGGCCTTGACGAGGTTATAGACGACATCCTCGGAGACTTTCGCCGAAGTCACGAGCGTTGCGGCGACGCCATATGTGTTAACCGGGTTCGGGTTGTTCGCGTACATGCCGCCTGGAATCGTCGCTTTCGCGTAGTACGGATTGCTGGCGATGAGCTTGTCGACCGCCGGTCCCTCCAGTGGGATCAGCTTCGCGCCGCAGCCGGTCGTCGGGTCCTGAATAGCGGCGGAGGGGTGGCCGACGGCGTAATAAAAGCCATCGATCTTGCTGTCGCAGAGGGCCGTGCCCTGTTCGTCCGCCTTCAACTCGGAGGCGAGCGAAAAGTCGGTTTTCGCCCAGCCGAGCGCCGTCAGGAATTCCAGCATCGACGCCTGCGTGCCCGAGCCGGGGTTACCGATGTTGAACCGCTTGCCTTTGAACTGTTCGAACTTCGTCACGCCAGCGTCCTTGCGCGCGAGCACGGTGAACGGCTCCGGATGGACGGAGAAGACAGAGCGCAGGTCGGCCACCGGTCCGCCGTCCTTGAACTGGGCGAGGCCTTTCACGCCGTTGAAGTGCACATCCGACTGGGCGAGGCCGAATTCCTGATCGCCGGTCTTGATGGCGTTGATGTTGAACACCGAGCCGCCAGTCGATTCCGTGGAGCAGCGGATGTTGGTTTTGGCGCGATCCTTGTTCATCAGTCGACATACCGCGCCGCCTACCGCATAATAAACGCCCGTGACGCCGCCGGTGCCGATCGTAATGAACTGCTGCTGCGCGGCTGCCGGTGTGGCGAGCGCGCCCGCAACGCAAAGTGCGGCGCTAAAACCTGCTAGTGTTTTCATGGCTTTATTCTCCCTGTTTTTACAACGTAGGCGTCTGAAAACTTAATTCTGCGGCAGCGATGCGACGGCGGCGTCCAAGGCGTCGCCCAGCCGCTCGACGATACGGTCTATGTCGGCCCTGGTCACAATGAATGGGGGCGCGAGCATGTTGTGGTCTCCCAATCTTCCATTGATCGTACCCGGCATCGCATAGATGGCAAGACCGCGCGCCATCGCCTGCGCCTTCACGCGAGCGTTCAGCTTAAGAGCGGGGTCAAACGGAGTTTTGGTCGAGCGATCCATAACGTGTTCGATAGCCCAGAAAAGCCCCCGGCCACGAATGTCGCCGACGTGATGATGGTTTCCAAATCGTTCATGCAATCGCCGTTCCAGATGCGCGCCCTGCTCACGCACATTTTCCAGCAGACCCTCGCTTTGAATGGTCTCCTGAACCGCAAGCGCCGCCGCGCAGGCCAGCGGATGCGCGAGATAAGTGTGGCCATGCTGGAAAAAGCCGGAGCCGTCACGAAACGCTGCAAAGATTTCAGCCGATAGCAAAACCGCGCCAATCGGCTGGTATCCAGCGCCGAGGCCTTTGGCGATCGCCATCAGGTCCGGCGCAACGCCCTCCTGCTCGCAAGCGTGCAGCGTGCCCGTGCGACCCATTCCGCACATCACTTCGTCGAGGATCAGCAGGATGCCGTGCCGGTCGCAAAGCTCGCGGATGCGTTTGAAATAGCCCGGAGGGGCCGTCGTGCACCCTTGCGTCGCGCCGCCGACGGTTTCGGCGACGAAAGCTATTACCGTCTCGCCGCCCAGTTCGCCGATTTTGGCTTCGAGTTCGGCGACAAGGCGCAGACCATAAGCCTCTGGCATCTCGTCAGAGCGCTGGTCGCGGTAGGCGTAAGGGGATGCCACATGATGGCTTTCGAACAGCATCGGCGCGAACTGGGTTCGCCTCCACGCATTGCCGCCGACCGCCAGCGCCCCAAGGGTATTGCCGTGATAGCTCTGGCGGCGCCCGATGAAATGCACACGCTGCGGCTGGCCTTTTTCGACGAAATACTGCCGCGCCATTTTGAGCGCAGCCTCCATCGCCTCCGAGCCGCCGGACACGTAATAGACATGCTCAAGCGGCGCGGGTGCATGCGCGATGAGATTATCCGCCAGACGTTCGGCGATTTCGGTCGTGAAAAACGATGTGTGAGCGTAGGCGAGCTTGTCGAGTTGGGCCTTGATGGCGTCAGCAATGGCCGGGTGCCCATGTCCGAGGCTGGAGACGGCGGCCCCGCTGGAGGCGTCGATGTAGGTTTTGCCAGCGGCGTCGATAATTTCGACGCCGCGCCCACCGGCGGCGATCGGGAGGCTGTCGCCGCCCCTGATCTGGCGATGCAGAATGCGGGTCGAACGTGCGCTCACGTTTTCTCTCCTGCCCTCATCTCCGGTTATAAACGAAAAACGCTGAGCGCATAGCCCGAAGGTTTCGGTCTCCCCCTAAATGACTATGGACCTCTGCAATCTGTCCTATAGCGCTCCGGTCAGGATCGCCGCGCCCGCAAGCGACAGGCCGACGCCGCTGATCCGCGCGGCGCGCGACCAGTGTGCCGCCCCGATTTGCTGAATGCCTACTCCGAGCGCAATCCCCCCGATGTGCAGCAATGCGGTCGCGAGCATGAAGCCGATGGCATAGGCCGCGCCCGACGCGTCACCGGGCATTTCCTCGCCGTGCGCATGGCCGTGGAAAATCGCGAATACGCCGACGAGCGCCATCGCGATCACGATCGGCAGCCTTACGTTGGATGCGATGGCAAGGCCGAAAACAATCACCGAGAGCGCGATCCCCAATTCGACAAACGGAACCTCCGCCGCGAGCACGCCGAGATAGCCGCCGAACGCCATGGCCGCGACGAAACTCAGCGGCACGGCCCACAACGCCCGCCCGCCGAGATTTGCCGCAAGCATTCCAACCGCCACCATTGCGAGGATGTGATCCAGCCCTCCAATCGGATGCATGAAGCCATAGGAAAAGCTGTGCGTGTCGCCCGCGCCAACATGCGCATAAGCGGCGCCTGGCGCCAGAAAGGCGGCGGCCACGAGAAAAAAGCGTGTAATCAATGTGGGCGATGGCACGATGTTGTTCCTTTCGAGTGCGACGATGGCAGGTCGGGCCGGAGTGGTTCGAATACCGCTATGCATAGTCTATGCCGGATGGGCTCGCTAAAATCGAGCCGCTTTCCGGCCTGAAGACCGGTCATTCAGCATTATTGAAACGTGAATACAATACTGAAAGAGCGCGGCGCGCCGGCTGGTGGCGGAGGGAAGGGAGCGGCGCGGCGAACGGCGGATGTAGCGGCTGATGCAAGAGCGGGGGAGCCAGTCGCACGCGCGAACGTCACGCCGCCCGAAGATGAAACGCCGAAGCTGACTTGCACTCTCCCGCGCGCCGACCCGCCGCCC
>JBGSLP010000480.1:0-7811 GCA_041740655.1 Alphaproteobacteria bacterium | reverse complement strand
CGCAGGAAGAGAACGCATTCGATCTGCTTTGGCCCCCAGTATTTCGGCGCGGATATATTGAAGTTACGGATATTATCGGTGGAACGACCCTCAAAATTTATGAGAATATCGTGCTCGTTTTGCTCAAGCGCGGTTCGGGTGTCGGCGCGAAAGCGGATCAGGTCGTTCATTTCGACCTTTTCGCCCTGATAAACCGTCAACTGGCCGAAGCGCGGCGGGTCGGACGGAAAAACGTTGTTCACGAAGAGCGTCGGTCTCGCCTTCCAGCCGCATAGCCACTCGATGAACGCGTGGTGCGCCGAGCGTTTGAGAGCAAGCAACTCCATAAGCACCGCTGGCTTGGCGGCGTGCTGGATCTCGTTTGAATGCGCGACGACCGGTGATCCCATCGATCCCTGGCCTCCCCTCCGGCGTGCGTGAGCGACTGCCGCGCAACATACCGAAAGCCAGCCGTCATGCAACCGTCATGCATAACTCGAATTAGGATATGGCGAAAACGGGTTCGACAATGGCTGGTAATCAGCCTACGCGAGCGCGCATTCGGCGATCTGCGCGTATCGTATCGACCGGCCGTTGGCGTATCGCGCGATAATGTCGCCGTTCGAGTGCGTCGTGGCGTCGACAAACGCGCCCGCCGCCGCGCCGTTCTGGCTGAGCGCGTTAACTTTCACCGCATTGAGCATGTCGCGATATTGCGTGACGCCCAGCAGCCCATGCACGACTTCTATATCGCCTGTGAGCGCGCCATTGACGCTGACGGACGGCAAAACATTCGGCTCGCGGGCGGCGACGCCTCCTGTGCGCAGGGTGTAAGTGCGCTGGGCGCTTTTCCATGCGGGTTCCGAGAAGCTCGCCTTGCGGTTCACCAGGTGGAACAGCATCCAGGTTGCGGAGCCATCGTTCGCCGTCTCTGTTTTCATCCAGCGGAAGCTGAGGCGCGATGCACCGCCTGCGGCATTGAAAATCATGATCGAGCCGCCCGCGAAGGTGGAGTCGAGGAATGCTCCGGTGTCGCATCCGAGGATCGTGACGGGTACGCCGCTCGCGGTGCTGATCGCCATGTCTCGAATGCGGCGTTCAGCCGTGGCGAGGCCGACTGATGGCAGGTTGACGGAGTAGGTGATGCGCGTGGTTGCGTGGGCGGGCAATTGCGCGGGCGGTGCACGTAAAGGCTCGGGCACGCTGCGCAGACGTGCGCCGGTCGCTGCATCGAGGCGAAATCCGGAGGCGCGCTCGCCGTCCGGCAGCACGAAATAGCCGTGCGCGTCGATGGGTAATGCCGTTGCGGCGATCTGCATGCGCTGCGCCCTGCAAGGTGGAATTGATTAAAGGCTCCACAAGACTGGCATGCTATGCTTAATAAAACGCGAACAAGCTGCGCGCAGCGTGCGCAATTGATGCAAATTTGAGAGATTTTATGCGATTTACGGGCACGAAAAACTATGTCGCAACGGACGACCTGCGCGTCGCGGTGAACGCGGCCATCACGCTGGAGCGGCCGCTGCTCATCAAGGGCGAGCCGGGGACTGGCAAAACCGTTCTGGCGCATGAGGTGGCGGGCGCATTGGGCGCGCCCCTCATCGAATGGCATATCAAATCCACGACGAAGGCCGTGCAGGGGCTTTACGACTATGACGCAGTGAGCCGCCTGCGCGACAGCCAGCTAGGCGACGAGCGCGTGAAGGACATCCGCAACTACATCAAGCGTGGCAAGCTGTGGGAGGCTTTCGCGGCGGACGTGCGCCCCGTGCTGCTGATCGACGAGATCGACAAGGCTGATATCGAATTCCCCAACGACCTGCTGCTCGAACTCGACCGCATGGAGTTTTTCGTCTACGAGACCGGCGAGACGGTGAAGGCCAAGCAGCGCCCCGTCATCATCATCACGTCGAACAACGAGAAGGAACTGCCCGACGCCTTCCTGCGCCGCTGCTTCTTCCACTACATCAAATTCCCCGATCCCGACACAATGGCGGAAATCGTCGAGGTGCATTTTCCGGGGCTGAAGCAGCGGTTGCTGAAGGAGGCGCTGTCGGTATTTTACGACATCCGCGAAGCGCCGGGGCTGAAGAAAAAGCCGTCCACATCCGAGCTGCTGGACTGGCTGAAGCTGCTCGTCAACGACGACATCGACCTCGCCGCCGTGCGCGAGAAGGACCAGCGCAAATCAATCCCGCCCCTCCACGGCGCCCTGCTGAAAAACGAGCAAGACATCCACCTGTTCGAGCGCCTGGCCTTCATGGCAAGAAGGCGAGAGTAGATGATACTACTATAATTTAAAAATCGGTGTTAATTTCTTCCATTTCCACTTCTATATAATTGTCACTTAGAAGTTTTTCTCTAAATGCTAGTAATTTACAATTTGCCGTATCTAATTTTTGGTGATTGTATAGTTGGCAAACCCAATCGACTCGGGTAGTAAAAGAAGTTCAGTCATTAACAACGGACTTCTGCCATGAAATTGATTGCCACAACCATAACCGAAACTGCCGTAAGGATGCGCTTCGCCGACGCTGAGGACGAAACGCGCGCGACGAAATGGATCGATTTCCAAGTTCCCTTGGACGGTCTGAAATTGCCGTCAGATACTGGCCTTGGTGATCCAGAAACCCATTTTCTCGCAACTGTTCGGCAAGCAGCCCTTCGCTATGCGCGAGACATAATTGGCGACGAAACTCGCCGCCTAGCAAGTCTTCGCGATCAAATGCGCGGCTAATTTCAGACACTTTGCGTAGTCTTTCGTCGTGACTCAACTCCATCATCCTTGCCTCCAACAAAAAAACCCGGCTCAAGGCCGGGCATCTGATTTTATGAGTACATTAGTTTATCCAGCCGCCGCATATCCAAGCGGCAACTGCTTAGATCGGGACATGTTTGAAGGCCGGTTGCGCGTCTCTACAGGCCCGTTGTCGAATAGGGCTACTTCCTTGCCCAGAGCGTCCCAACCTGGCCTTGTCGCCCGCGAAAACAGCTCCAGATACGGCCCGCCAGCAAGGCGCTCGATGCGCCCATAGGTTTCATCGGGCTTACGGCTATGTTCACGGCGTGGCGAGATTAACAAACGGCGAACGTCTTTTGCCAAGCGCGGCGGCTTGCCTCGTGTTGCCAGCAGGCATTGCTCTGCGTTCGCCCGCGTCCAGTAGCCAAGTCCAACGAAAAAATCTTTCTCGGTCAAAGCCACCGGATCGGCTTTCTTGTTGGTTTTCACCCAATAGAACGCAACAGTTTTAAACTCGAAGCCCCATGCTTTAATCAGGTCTAGCGCCTTTGGTAGAAGAGGATCAGTCGCCCACAAAAACAGCGCGCAATCCTTGGCGGCAAAATGCGCAACGTCCATTGCGGCAATCTGTTTGAAGTCCATGCATGGGTAATGCGCAACAGCGTTCCGGCCCGTGCCTTTCTCGCTGTAATTCTTAAAGTTCCAAGGCGGATCGGCGTAGATGACGCCGTATCCATTATGCGGCTTCAAGGAGTTCATGGAGACGATCCCGAAAATAACCGTTCACTTCTTCGACGGCATCAACCACTGGAAACTGAAAGTGTTCGTCTAGCTCTTCCCTAATGAGGGAAAACGGCCTTTGTATTGAGCGCAGTCCATAATAGAAAATGATCTTGGCTTCTGCGGTTTGCACTGCGTGTCCCTTTTCCTTCGCATAGCTTTTTAGCAGCATATGCGTGCAAAGCAGGTCGCGCATAATGGAGCGAACTTTGCCGGAATCAAACTTGCCGTTGCCGCGCTTAACTTCGTATGAACGCAGAGAGCCGTTAATTTCATCGTATACGAGAAGATCAATCTGAAGCGTGCGCTTCTTGTCTCCGTATGGATGATACGTTTCTAGGCACTGAGTAGCGGTGCTTGTGTTAAACGAACCTTCTGCTGAACCTGATACTGAAAACGCCGTTTCAGTCCATATAGAGAGCCGGTTGTTTTGGCGGAGGCGTTCTGTCAGCGCGGCTTCAATGATCTTGCCGTGGCGCTTGCATGCCGAACTTAAAATGCTTGTAGCTCGCGCATATTTGCGGCCTGCGATAGGATCATCGCGGAAATCAACTTGAGCTAGTGCGCCTATAGTAAGGTCAATAAGCGGCCTTACCGCCTCTAAACATCCCGTCACGCCGTGTCCCTCAACGCATTACAAAAAAGGGCGTTAACGGATTAAATCAAATCGCGCTATACCACGCAATCGGCGTGGTTAAATTTCAAATTGATCCAGAACGGCAAGCCACGGCGAGGGACTCGACTCTGATTTTATTTTCTGTATTAATTTGAAACACTTGATTCGAAAAAGAATAGGCCGCAGGCGCTAGCAACACCTACGGCCATGATCCCGAAACCGATTAGCGCGGCGCGGGGCATTCACAATCTCAGTCTGCGTATTCGCGCTTCTAAGTCAAGCGCCGCGCTCTCACAGTGCAAAGGAATTTGCAACCTATGATTGCGAACCTATTTCTTGTTTTTCCCGATGGCCTTGTCGCTCTTTACCTTTTTGGCAGCGATAACCGAAGGCGCTGACGCCAACTTTTTCAGCTTATCCTTGAATGTCGCTTCATCGGGATCGCAATCCGCTTCGCGCGCCGCATCCTTGAATTTATCAATCTGTTTTTTCTCGGTCATCCCATGCCACGCACTTTTGTATTTGCCGATGAAGCTGGCTGCTTCACATTTAATCGAAATCAGAACGTTAGTAAGTATTTCATCCTTTGTACGATCACTTTGAAAGATTGTTCTATAGCTAATCAACTACTTGAGTTGCGGCGCACTCTGGCCTGGGAAGGTCACGAGCTTGGCGACTATTTCCATGCTAGCACGGATGCGCAGTTAGTGCGCGACCGGGTGTATCAAACAATTTTGGCACACTCTTTTACGGTTCAGGCGACCATAATGGAAAAGTCAAAAGCTCAACCGCAAGTGGTTGAATCTAAACCTAGATTTTACCAATACGCCTACTTCTACCACTTTAAGTATGGCGTCAGTCCGATCATACGCGCCAATACGGAAGCGCTTGTGACAACAGCTTCGCTTGGCACGAAGAAAGAGAAAAAGGCTTTTAAGGACTGCATCGCGGATGTGATGCGACAAACGTGTGGACGGGTAAACTATCGAACAGACTTTATGCCCTCTCAAGCAGAGCCTTGCTTGCAAGTGGTGGATTACTGCGCTTGGGCTATACAAAGAAGATGGGAGAGAAACGATGAACGCTCTTATCAGCTAATTAGAGATAGAGTGTCCTACGAGTTTGATACATGGGAGCGTGGACGCACCCATTATTATTAATGTACGGTCACGCGTAATTCGCTCGTCTTGGCTATCGTTAAGAAGTGCCCAGGGGCCCTTATCACCAAGCTCAGACCGTACCAACACATATAAACGATTCATCTGCTCAATGCAATACATTCGGAACAAATAGTGAATCAGGCTATTTCTTTTTCACTAAATCCTTGATATTTCAGACGCTTGCCCTTGATATTAAACATCGTTTTTTCGGCCCGCGCCTCATCATTTACACCCTTGGCGATCCGGTTGTTATACCGGAAATCAAATTCCGCCAGATAGCGGTGCAGATGCTTCTCGCTGCAATGCTGATAAACGCCCTTCATGCCACGCTTAAAGATGCTGAAATAGCCTTCGAGGGTGTTTGTATGAACGCCGCCGCGAACGTATTCACCCGCGCTATGATTGACGGTTAGGTGATATTTGAACTCAGCGCCGATAGGGCCGTAGTAGGCCGCTTCGTCGGTCATAAGCGCGCTTTCCTTGCGGATATTGGCGTCCACGATGGGCTTGATGTTCTCAACATTGGCCTTGTCGATATGAAACGTGCGAACTTCGCCGCCGCGCTCGACAAGAGCAAATACCGCTTGCTTGTGGGCATAACCGCGCGCATTCGGATGCTTTACGGCGCCATCTTTCTTGCCGATGAAAGTTTCGTCGATTTCAACCGGCTTGCCGTGACCGCCGATAGGAGCCAAGCCGCCAGTGCGCATGGCTTCGCGGATGCGGTGCGCCATAAACCAAGCGCTCTTGTAGGTGATTTCCAACGTCCGGTGAAGCTGATGCGCGCTGATGCCCTTCTTGCTGGAGCACATCAGATGAACGGCCTGAAACCATTTGTGTAGCGGGATATGGCTAGACTCAAATAACGTCTTCACGCGGACGGTGAACTGCTTACGGCAATGACCGCACTTTTTAAGGCCGAGGCGAACTTCGCCCTTTTTGTTTTTCACGCCGTCTAGCGTATAGATTCGTTCTTTGCCTTCACAGTGTGGGCAAACCGGGCCATTTGGCCACAACAGAGCCTCAAGCTCTGCAAATGCAGCCTTTTCATCGTTAAAATACGGCTTGCTAAGAATAGACATGACGAAATCCCCGTAACCATCTGAACCCAATATAGGATCAGAATCTGGGTTTGTCAACTATATATTCGCCTAATTTTTTATTCAGGCAAGCGAGATGAAGAAGCGGGTCGACGAGCTCCCAGTTATTTACATCAATTAGCGCAATGTATGCATCGTTTCTATGCGGATTAGAAAAAGAGGGGTTATCAGACTCATTTAGGATTTTCTTCCTCAAGTCTGAGGGGCTTATAGGCTCAACTTCGTCGCCCTTGCCGCATTCAAAACACTCATGTTCGTTTCTCTGATCTTGCAACCAGAGTTCTTTTTTCTCCGCATGAGATATAAGTGCCTCCATCTTAACGGGAATAAGCATTTCGCCCTCGCCTATGGCATAATTTAAACAAGCGCCCGCAATCGCCGGCATTCTTTGTGGTCAAAGTGTGTTAACATCAAACTTAAAGAACGCTGAATTTCATATCTACTTTTACAGAAGCAAACTTAGATACACAGTTAGATAGTAGCTTCTATGACAGGCCATACATGAACGTACGATCAGTCAACCAGCTCATTATCGTCCGCGCGGATTGGGACGACGAGGCTTCCGTCTGGACGGCGAGCAGCACGGATATTGACGGCCTTGCCACAGAAGCGCCAACGCTTGAGGAATTGCGCGGCAAGGTTCTGACGATGATCGAAGAGCTTGCAGAGCTAAACGGCATGTCGCCCGATCAGCAGGAAATCCCCGTGCATATCCTCGCGGGCCAAACCGCGCGCATTCGCAACCCCAACTGGCGATAATGCCTTCGTATGAAAAAGATGTGCGCGCGTTTTTGCTCGCCGCTGGATGCATTTTCCATCGGCAAGGCAAGGGCGATCACGAAATATGGTTCAGTCCGATTTCGAAGCGCTATTTCACGGTGGACGGCAAGATCAAATCTCGGCACACGGCTAATGAGGTGCTGAAGCAGGCAGGTGTCGGCAAGCAATTCTAGTTACTTTTGCTCATCAGAGAACAGCCATTTCGCGGCGAACACCGTCGCCACCGCCGTTGCGAGTTGCACGGCAATGAAGATCGCTGCGTCCTCCGGCCTAATGGCGGTGAAGGTGTCGGTGATGGTGCGGGAGATGGTGATGGCCGGGTTAGCGAAGCTAGTGGACGACGTCGCCCAGTAATTGGCGGTAATGACGAGGCCGACGGCGACCGGAACCTGCGCGGGCGCGCATCGGATGCACGCGAAAATGACGAGCAGCAGCATCGCCGTCGCCATGGCCTCGCCCACCCATTGCCCGAGGCCGGTGCGGATTTGCGTCGCGTTCTGCACCATCGACATGTCGAACATGACATGCGCCAGCACCGCGCCCGCCAGCGCGCCGCCGATTTGCGCCACCGCGTAATATGCGCCCTCGCGCAACGGCAACTCGCGCCGAAGCACGAAGGCAAGGCTCACCGCAGGGTTGAAATGCGCGCCGGAGAT